>JASHUW010000207.1 GCA_030039815.1 Alphaproteobacteria bacterium | reverse complement strand
CTGCGCGACGGCCGCGTCTGCTACGAACGGCCGCCGGAATAAGCCCTGCGCGCACGATGACCCCACGGTCGTGGCCGGCGGTGCTCGCGGCGGTCAGCGGCAGCGTGATGGTCGGCTTTATGCCGATCATCGCCCGGCACCTCTATGCCGACGGGCTCGACGCGCCATCGATGCTGTTCTGGCGCTACGCGATCGCGCTGTCGGTGCTGCTGATCGCCGCGACGGCGACGCGGCTCGACCTGATCCGGGCGTGGCGCGGCGGCGCGTGGAAGATTGCGCTGGTCGGGGCGACGCTCGGGGTCGGCCAGACGATCTGCTTCTGGGAGAGCATCCGCTATATCGATACCGGTCTCGCCGACCTGTTGTTCTACACCTATCCGGGGCTGACGCTGGTGCTCGACCGGCTGCTGTTCGGGCGCACGATCCGGAGCCAAGCGGTGCTGTGCGTCGCCGTCATCCTGGCGGGCGCGGCGCTGATCACCGTGCCGGGGCTGCGCGGCGGGACGATCGACCTGCGCGGCCTCGCCTGGGCGATCCCGTCGCCGCTGATCTACGTGTTCTACCTGGCGGCCAATTCGGTGCTGCTGCGCCGGCAGAAGCCGTTGACCGGCGCGCTCTGCCTCTATTCGGGGATGGCGCTGGCGTTCGGCGCGAGCTGCGTCGTGGGCGGGCTCGCGGTGCCGGCCAATGCCCACACCTGGGCGCTGATGGTGCTCGCCGCGCTCGGGCCGGGCGCGCTGGTCATCACCCTCTTCTCCTACAGCGTGCCGCGACTCGGGCCGTCGAGTTACGCGATCGTCGCCAATATGGAGCTGGTGACGGTGGTCACGGTCGGCGTGGCGCTGCTCGGCGAGACGATGACGCCCGAGCGCGCGATGGGCGGCGCGCTGATCGTTGCCGGCATCATCGGCTACGGCCTGCTGCGCAAGCCCAACGCCGCGCCGATGGTTGACGAGGGCGAGCCGATGCCCGCTGTCGTCATTGCCGGCGAAGCGAAGCAATCCCCATCAGGGTAGCGTTTCACCCTCACCCACCTCGCTGCGCTCGGCACCCTCTCCCGCAAGCGGGAGCGGGGAAGCATCGGCTACGCTGCCTTCAACAACCCGCGCAGCACGTATTGCAGGATGCCGCCGTGGCGGAAGTATTCGACCTCGTCGAGGGTGTCGATGCGGCAGGTCAGCGGCACGGTGTCGATCTTGCCATTGGTGCGGTGGATCGTCAGCGTCACGTCCATGCGCGGCTTGATGCCGTCCTTGACGCCGGTCACGTCGAGCACCTCGGTCCCGTCGAGCCCCAGGCTCTGGCGGGTCGCGCCGTCCTTGAAGGTGAGCGGCAGCACGCCCATGCCGACGAGGTTCGAGCGGTGGATGCGCTCGAAGCTCTCGACAATGACCGCCTTGACCCCCAAGAGCAGCGTGCCCTTGGCGGCCCAGTCGCGCGACGAGCCGGTGCCGTATTCCTTGCCGCCGAAGATCACCAGCGGCACGCCGCGCCTCTTGTATTCCATCGCGGCATCGTAGATCGCCATCTCCTTGCCGTCGGGCTGCAGCTTGGTCATGCCGCCCTCGACCCCCGGCACCATTTCGTTCTTGATGCGGATGTTGGCGAAGGTGCCGCGCATCATGACGTTGTGGTTGCCGCGCCGCGAGCCGTAGGTGTTGAAGTCGGTCGGGCGCACCTGATAGCTGATCAGGTACTCGCCGGCCGGGCTTTCGACCTTGATCGAGCCGGCGGGCGAGATGTGGTCGGTGGTGATGCTGTCGCCGAAAATCGCCAGCTCGCGCGCCCCGACGACGTCGCTGAGCGGCCCTGGCTCCTTCGGCATGTTCTCGAAATAGGGCGCGCGGGCGAGATAGGTCGAGCCGTCCTGGAAGTCGTAGGTGACGCCGCCCGGCGCGGTGACCGCGCGCCATTGCGGCGGGCCTTCGAAGACATTGCCGTAGCGGCTCTTGAAGCTGTCGCGCTTGACCGCGGCGCGCACGGTGTCGGCGACTTCCTGGTTGGTCGGCCAGATGTCGCGGAGATACACGGGCTTGCCGTCGCTGCCGGTGCCGAGCGGGTCGCTCGCGAGGTTGGTGCGCACCGTGCCGGCGAGCGCATAGGCGACGACGAGGGGCGGCGAGGCCAGCCAGTTGGCGCGCACCAGCGCATGGATGCGGCCCTCGAAATTGCGGTTGCCGGAGAGCACCGCGGCGACCGCGAGATCGCCCTCGTCGATCGCCTCGGCGATCGGCTCGGGGAGCGGCCCGGAATTGCCGATGCAGGTGGTGCAGCCATAGCCGACGAGATTGAAGCCGAGCTGATCGAGATAATCCTGGAGGCCGGCGGCGGCATAATAGTCGCTGACCACCTGGCTGCCCGGCGCGAGGCTGGTCTTGACCCACGGCTTGACCTTAAGGCCCTTCTCGACCGCCTTCTTGGCGACGAGCCCGGCGGCGAGCATCACGCTCGGGTTCGAGGTGTTGGTGCACGACGTGATCGCGGCGATCACCACGTCGCCGTCATGCAGCGCGTAATCGGCGCCGGGGACCTGTTGCGCGCGGGCGGCGGTGACGCCGGGCGCGAGGCGCGGCAGCTCGGTGTCGAAGGTCTTGCCCGTGTCATTCAGCGCGACACGGTCCTGCGGCCGGCGCGGGCCGGCGAGCGACGGCTCGACGGTCGACAGGTCGAGCTCCAGCGTGTCGGTGAACACCGGGTCGGGGGTCGCGGCGTCGGCCCACAGCCCCTGCGCCTTGGCATAGGCCTCGACCAGCTTGACCCGCGCCGGGTCGCGCGCGCTGAGCGTCAGGTAGCGGATGGTCTCGGCGTCGATCGGGAAAAACCCGCAGGTCGCGCCGTATTCCGGCGCCATGTTGCCGATTGTCGCGCGGTCGGCGAGCGCGAGATCGGCGAGGCCGGGGCCGAAGAATTCGACGAACCGGCCGACGACGCCCTTGCGGCGGAGCATTTGGGTCACGGTGAGCACAAGGTCGGTCGCGGTCGCCCCTTCGCGCAATCTGCCGGTGAGCTTCATGCCGACCACCTCGGGGATCAGCATCGAGATCGGCTGGCCGAGCATCGCCGCCTCGGCCTCGATGCCGCCGACGCCCCAGCCGAGCACGCTGAGGCCATTGACCATCGTGGTGTGGCTGTCGGTGCCGACCAAAGTGTCGGGATAGGCGATGGTCTTGCCGTCTTCGGGCGTGGTCCACACCACCTGCGCCAGATATTCGAGGTTGACCTGATGGCAGATGCCGGTGCCGGGCGGCACCAGGCGGAAAT
>JASHUW010000206.1 GCA_030039815.1 Alphaproteobacteria bacterium | reverse complement strand
CTCGTAGACGCCGCCGAGCTGGCGCGGCTCGAGCTTGGGCGAGAACGGCGCCGGGATGAAAATCTCGCTCTCCTGCTCCTCGACGAACTCGCGGATATTGGGCGGCCAGCCTTCGAGCTTTTGCGATTCGGCGCGGATGCGCGTGCGCTCCTCGAAATTGTCGTAGGGCCAGACATGAATGATGCGGTTGAGCGGGCCGATCTCGGTGTGCCAGAAGGCCGCGAGCGGCGACAATTTGGTGCGCGCCGGCAAGGCCTGGCCAAAGCGCTCCTCGGCCTGCGCGACTGTGCCGGGCTTCAAGCGATAGGTGCGAAATTCGACGATCATGGGGGGACTCCTCCCTGAGGATAAGGCGCGGGAACGCTAGACCCCTGGGGCCCCAAGTCAAGCGCCGTGTGCGTCGGCGCCCTGCCATGAGGGCGGCCGCCTTGAGCGGCCCGCGGCACTTGTCCTAGGTTGCGGGGGCGCGAGGGCGCGCGGGCAAGAAGACAGGGGACGAATTTGACACAGCGCGCTCTGCCGGCCGCGCAAATGCCGCCGGTTCCGGCCGAATGGGAGCTCGAAGCCGATATCGTCGTGATCGGCTCGGGAGCGACTGGGATGCCAGCCGCGATCGTCGCGCGCGAGGCCGGCTGCTCGGTGATCCTTGTCGAGGCCGAGCGCGACATCGGCGGCCACGCGATCATCTCCGGCGGCAATACGCCATTGGGCGGCGGCACGAGCGCCCAGAAGAGGCACGGCATCCACGACACGCCCGACCTCTTGTTCCGCGACCTCACCGACTGGTCGGTGGTCGGCCCCAACGGCTTCCCCGACTACCGCTACAACGATCGCGAGATCATCCGCGCCTTTGCCGACAACAGCGCGCCGTGTTTCGAGTGGCTGTTGGCGCACGGCGTCGAGTTCATCGACAGGGCGCCCGACCCGATCGGCGGCAACTCCGTCGGCAATTCCGTGCCGCGCGAGATGCACAGCTTCGCCGGACATTGGCCGATGCCGTCGAGCGGCAAGCCGGCCGACCCGGCGGTGCAGAAGACCCGCATGTCGGGCAACGGCCTGATGCGCTTTCTGGAGGCCGCGGCGCGGCGCTGCGGCGTCGAGATCCTGCTCGAACACCGCATGACCGCGATCTACCGCGAGACGCCGCAGGGGGGCTGCGTGCTCGGCATCGCGGTGGACCATAACGGCGCCAGGCGCAACATCCGCGCGAAGAAGGCCGTCATCATCGGTACCGGCGGCTCGACCGGCAACGTCAACTTCCGCCGCATGTTCGACCCGCGCCTCACCGAGGAATATTGCGGTCTCGCCGGCATGCCCTGGTCGGACCAGGACGGCAGCGGTGAACTGGCGGCGATGGCGGTCGGCGCCTCGCTGTGGGGTTTCTACAATCAGATCGGCGAATTCGGCTCCAACGTGACGAAGCCCCTGTTGATCGGCTGCCAATACAATTACCGGCACCTGCAATGGCTGCCGGGCAGTCCGGTCTTCGATAAGGCGCGCGCCAGCGGCCTCTACGTGAAGGACTGGCAGGACGTGGTCTGCGTCAACATGCTGGGGCGGCGCTTTTACGACGAGACCGGCGGGCAATACATCGCCAACAACTACAACTCGATCGAAGGCTATGTGCAGGGCGATTGGCGCAATGTCGAGCGCGCGCGATACGCGCCCAACAACTGGCTGAACGCGGCGATGGCGGGGATCGATGACGGGCATAATGGCGGCGGGCCCATCTGGGCGATCTTCGATGCCGACGCGGTCGAGCGCGAAGGCTGGAACCCGAAGCCGCCGCAGGTCGATGTCGATGCCGGCTTTTTCTTCAGCGCCGATCGGCTCTCGGACCTAGCCGAGAAGATCGTCATGAAATACCAGCGCGTGCCGATGCCGCCGACCAATCTCGAAGCCACCGTCGCGCGCTACAATTCCTTTGTCGACTCCGGCGTCGACGAGGATTTCGCCAAGCCCAAGCCGCTCCATAAGATCGCCAGGTCGCCGTTTTACGCCGCCTGGGCGACGCCGGTCGTACACGACACCCGCGCCGGCCTGCGCATCAATGCCAAATGCCAGGTGGTCGACCTCAACGGCGAGGTCATCGAAGGGCTCTATTGCGGCGGCGAATCGGCCGGCGGGTTCAGCCAGCACGGGCTCGCCCGCGCGGCGTGCCAGGGCTACATCGCCGGCCACGTGGCGGCGACGGGGGCGCTGCCGCCTACCGCGCGTTGAGTGCGTCGATGACCGCCCGGTCGGCCGGCGCGGGCTTCCACGCTCGGTGCACTGGCCGAGTAGGCTTTTAGTCCGCGGCCTCTGCCTCGACCTCGACTTCGTCGGCCTCGATCGCTTCTTCGTGGTACATGCCGAGCCGGTTGACCCCGTCGAACGCCGCGACCTTGTAGCACTCGGCGAGCGTCGGGTAGTTGAACACGGTGTTCACGAAGTAGTCGACCGTGCCGCCGAACGACAGCACCGCCTGGCCGATATGGATGAGCTCGCTGGCGCCCTCGCCAATGATGTGGACGCCGAGCAGCTTGTGCGTCTCGCTGTGGAAGATCAGCTTCAATAGACCTGTGACGTCGCCGACGATCTGGCCGCGGGCGATCTCCTTGTAGCGCGCCTTGCCGATCTCGTAAGCGACGCCGGCCTTGGTCAGCTCTTCCTCGTTCTTGCCGACCATCGAGATTTCCGGCACCGAATAGATGCCGTAGGGGAAGAGCTCGGGAACGCTTTTCGCCTTGACGCCGAACGCGTGGCAGGCGGCAAGGCGACCCTGTTCCATCGACGTCGAAGCCAGCGCCGGGAAGCCGATCACGTCGCCGACCGCGTAGATGTGCGGCACGCTGGTGCGGAAATTCGCATCGACCGGCAGGCGACCGCGCTCGTCGGGCGTGATCCCGGCCGAGGCGAGGTTGAGCTTGCTGGTCGCGCCGGTGCGACCGACCGAATAGAGCGCCTTTTCGGTGATGATCGTCTTGCCGCTGTCAAGGCTCAGGCGCACGCGGTCGCCGGTCTCGGTCTTGACGATTTCCAGGCTTTTCACCGTCTCGCCGAGGCGCAGCGTCACCCGGGCTTCACGCAAGTGGTGGCACAGCTCGGCGGAAATCTCCTGATCGATAAACGACAGCAACTGATGACGCGCGTCGATCAGCGTCACGCGCACGCCGAGCGCCGCCATGATGCTGGCATACTCGCAGCCGATGACGCCAGCGCCCACTACCGCCAGCGTGCGCGGCAGTTGGTCGAGATGCAGGATGTCGTCGCTGGTGAAGATGCGCTTGCCATCGAACGGCACGTGCTTGTCGCGCGTCGTTTCGGTGCCGGTGGCGATGACGATGTTCGCGGCGGTGATGGTGCGCGAGGTGGAGCCGTCGATCAGCTCGAGCATCAGCGTGTGTTCGTCAACGAACGAGGCCGCGGCGGCAATCAGCTGGACATGGTTGCGCAAGAGCTGGTGGCGGGCGATGTCGATCTCGTGCGCGATGACCTGGTTGGTACGCACCAGCAGGTCCTGGATCGTGATGTTTTCCTTGACCCGGTACGATGCGCCGTAGAACTCGCGCGAACGGAAACCGCTGAGGTCGAGCACCGCTTCGCGCAGCGTTTTCGACGGGATCGTGCCGAGGTTGACGCTGACCCCGCCGACCACGGTGGTCTTCTCGATGATCGCGACCTTCTTGTCGAGCTTGGCGCCCTGGATCGCGGCGCGCTGGCCCGCCGGGCCCGAACCGATCACCACGAGGTCGTAGTCGTAAAACGACGCTGCCATGCCGAATCCCCCTGCAGCGGTCTGCTGCAAAGGGCAGACCACCCGCCGCACCCTAGGGCGAGATAATGACGATCTCGTTAACCAAACCGGAAGGTTAACGCCAGCCGGTCCCGCCGTCAGCCGTAATGGTGCGCTTGCGTCTCGTCCATGCCGCGCGCGCCGCCCAGCGCGTTGAAAACCGGGGTCAACACGATCGCCACCGCGAAGTTCAACACCAGGGTCGTGAATGCGGTGTAGGAGGGGAGCGACAAGCCTCCGATCACCAGCGGGTAGATCGGCGAGAAGCCCTGGGCCGCGGCCATCGCCGTCCCCGCGACGATGCCGACCAGCCAGCCGATGAACAGCGCCTTCTCGTGGAACCAGCGCGTGTAGAGGCCAATAATGACCGCCGGGAGGGTCTGGATGATCCACACCCCGCCCAACAGCTGCAGGTTGATCGCGTATTGCAGCGGGATGAAGACGATAAAGACCAACGCGCCGAATTTGACGACGAGCGAGACAACCTTGGCCATCTGGCCCTCTTGCGCCGGCGTACACGCAGGGTTGATGAACTCTCGGTAGATGTTGCGCGTCCACAGATTGGCGGCGGCGATCGACATGATGGCGGCGGGAACCAGCGCGCCGATCGCGACGGCGGCGAAGGCGACGCCGACGAACCACGACGGGAAGACCGAGATGAACAGCGCCGGCACCGCGAAATTGCGCGGGTATTCCTTGGCGAACGCGGCGAACTCCGGCGCCTTGTCGACCCCGATGGCGAGCGCCATGAAGCCGAGCAGCGCGATCAGCGCCAGCAGAAACGAATAGGCCGGCAACAGCGCGGCGTTGCGGCTGACGGCGCCGCGCGAACTGGCGCTCAATACGCCAGTCATCGCATGCGGATAGAGGAACAGCGCCAGCGCCGATCCCAATGCCAGGGTAAAGTAGGCGCTGTAGGGGAACGCCGAGTTCGCCATCGCCGCCGGGAGCAGCAGCTTGCCCTGTGGCACCGCCGCGAAGATCGCGCCGTAGCCGCCGAGCTTGATCGGGATCCAAACGACCGCGGCGATGACGGTGATCCAGATCAGTGTGTCCTTGACGATGGCGATCGCCGCGGGGGCACGCAGCCCGCTGCTATAGGTGAAAGCGGCGAGGATCACGAAAGCGATGATCAGCGGCAAATCGGCGAGCCAGCCAACGCCTTCGATGCCGAGCCCGGCAATCACGACCTGAATGCCGACCAGCTGCAGCGCGATATAGGGCATTGTCGCAACGATGCCGGTGATCGCCACGGCAAGCGCCAGCCAGCGGCTGCCATAGCGGCCGCGCACGAAGTCCGACGCGGTGATGTAGCCGTTGTTGCGCGCAACCGACCACATCCGGGGGAAGACGACGAAAACGAACGGGTAGACCATGATCGTATAGGGCACGGCGAAAAACGCGATCGCCCCCGCGCCGAACGCCAGGGCTGGCACGGCGATAAAGGTGTAGGCGGTATAGAGGTCGCCGCCCAAGAGGAACCAGGTCACCACCGTTCCGAAGCGGCTTCCGGCGAGGCCCCATTCGGCGATCAGATCGAGATCACCCTTGCGCCAGCGGCCGGCGAGAAAGCCGAGCACGGTGATCAGCGCAAAGAGCAGGACGAAAATGACGAGAGCGGTCCAATCGATCGGCATCGCGCGTCCCCTGCCTCAGTCGTGATGCCGGCGGGTAGCGAAATAGACGACCAGGGTTAGCGCCGAGCCGATCCAAATCCACAGGAGCTGGTACCAATAGAAGAACGGGATGCCGGCCCATGCGGGTTCGGCCTTGTTGTAGCTCGACACCCAAGCCATCGCGACAAAGGGAACCAGCAACAGCAGGTACCAAAGGCGCGAGCCTTTATTGTCCATGCGCTTCCTCCGGGTGCGCCGCCCGCTCAACAACCGGGCGGTATCGCATTATCTGCCTGTTAATATATCAATCGACGCAACAAAACCGTAACGCTGAATTGCATGTTCCCAACCGCCATCCCCGGTCTCCGGCGGATTTCCAATCATCTGGCTTCGCCGACACCGGGTCGGTAGTCTCGGCGGGAGATGCCGTCGGGGAGGCCAGGTGGAACAACGCAATCTCGGAAAGTCAGGGCTGCGGGTGTCGCTCGTCGGGCTCGGCTGCAACAATTTCGCCGGGCGTATCGATTTCGACGCGACCAAGGCGGTCGTGCACAAGGCGCTCGATCTCGGCATCACGCTGTTCGACAACGCCGACACCTATGGCGACCCCAAAGGCGGCGCCGAGGAATTTCTCGGCCGTATCCTCGGCGAGCGGCGCAAGGACATCGTGCTCGCCACCAAGTTCGGCCGGCCGATGGACGCGTCGGGGAAACGCGAGGGAGCGTCGCGGCGCTACATCGTCGAGGCGTGCGAGGCGAGCCTCCGGCGCTTCAGGACCGACTATATCGACCTCTACTGGCAGCACATCGAGGACAAACGCACGCCGATCGAGGAAACCCTGCGCGCGATGGACGATCTCGTGCGGCAAGGCAAGGTGCGCTACATCGCCTGCTCGACCTTGACCGCATGGCAGGTGGTCGAGGCGGAGTGGACGTCGCGTTCGCTCGGCCTCGAACACTATGTCGCCTGCCAGGAACGCTATAGCCTCCTCGAGCGCGAGTACGAGCCGAACATGGCGGCGATGGTCGAGGCCTATGGGCTCGGTCTGATTCCATTCTCGCCTTTGGCCAACGGCCTCCTCACCGGAAAGTATCGCCGCAACCAGACGCTGCCCCGGGGCGCGCGGCTGACTGTGACGCAGCGCATGGCCGACCGCTACCTCACCGACCGCAACTGGGCGATCGTCGAGAAACTCGCCGATTTCTGTGCCTCGCGCGGCCGCTCGATGCTGGAGCTGGCGATGAGCTGGCTCGCCTCGCGGCCGGCGGTGTCGAGCATCATCGCGGGCGCCACCCGGCCCGAACAACTGGAGCAGAACGTAGAGGCCGTCGAATGGGCGATGACGCGCGAGGACATGGACGAAATCGACCGGCTCACGGCAAACTGAACCATCTTTTCCAAGGAGGACACGTCATGGATGTCAGGCTGGACGGAAAAAGCGCGATCGTGACCGGCGGCAGCAAGGGGCTGGGCCTCGCCATCGCCAAGGAATTCGCGGCCTCGGGCGCGAATGTCGCGATCCTCGCGCGCGATCAGTCATCGCTCAACGACGCCAAGGCGGAAATCGAAAAGGTCGCCAAGGGCGTCAAGGTGCTGGCGATCAGCTGCGACGTGTCGAAGGCAGGGCCGATCGAGGCGGCGTGCAAGCAATGCAATGACGCGTTCGGCAAGGTCGACATCTTCGTCAACAATGCCGGCCAGTCGACCCGCGGCCCCTCGGAGACGATCACCGACGAGCAGTGGCAGGCCGATCTCGACCTCAAGCTGTTCGCGCAAATCCGCTTCTGCCGCATCCTGATGCCGCAGATGAAGCAGCGCAAATGGGGCCGCATCATCAGCGTCCTCAATATCGGCGCGAAGGCGCCGGGCGCCGACAGCGCACCGACCTCGGTCAGCCGCGCGGCGCAGATGGCGCTCACCAAGGCGATGTCGATGGAAGGCGCGCCGCACAACGTGCTGGTCAACTCGCTGCATGTCGGCGTCATCGTCAGCGATCAGATCAAACGTCGTTTCGATCGCGAGCGGCCGAATGTCAGCTTCGAGCAGTACGTCGCCGACGCCGGCAAGGGCGTGCCGATGGGCCGCATGGGCAAGGCCGAGGAATTCGCCAATGTCGCGACCTTCCTCGCCTCCGACGCCGCCGGTTACGTCACCGGCTGCGCCATCAACGTCGATGGCGGACGCTCGCCGGTGGTGTGACGGCGGCACCGTGAAACCTCTCTCCCGCAAGCGGGAGAGAGGTTTTGGTGACCGGTTGATGCGGTTCCTCACCTTTGCCGTAATCGCTCTGCTCTTCGCCGCGATACGTGCGGAAGCCGCCGGCGTGCGCCTCATCGATATTCCGGCGAACGCCAAGGGGCCGGTGCTCCACGGCGCGATCTGGTCACCCTGCGCTCAGCCTGCGGGCGAGATCGACCTCGGCAATGTGACGCTGCCGGGGGTGAAGGATTGCCCCATCGCCGGCGATAAGCTCCCGCTGGTGGTGATTTCACACGGTAGTGGCGGGTCGTTTGTCGGGCATCACGATACCGCCGAGACGCTGGCCGATGCTGGTTTTATCGTAGCTGCGATCAACCATCCCGGCAACACGGCGAGCGATATGAGCCGGAACCTGGATCTGTCGGAGTTCGTCGAGCGGCCCGTCGATATGAAGCGGCTCATCGACTTCATGCTCGGCTCTTCACCGGCTGCGGCGAAGATCGATCCGCAGCGTATCGGCTTGTTCGGTTTTTCGCGCGGCGGTTATACCGGGCTGGCGGTGATCGGTGCGGACGCCGATTGGGACAACGCTACCCGCCGGTGCCAAGGTGCGACCATCCCTATCTGCGATCAGGTGCGAAACAAGGAGTATCCCACCCATCTGACCCATGATCCACGCGTCAAGGCGGCGGTCATCGCCAATCCGCTCGCGATCTATTTCACCGCCGCAAGCTTTGCGTCGGTCAAGGTGCCGG
>JASHUW010000205.1 GCA_030039815.1 Alphaproteobacteria bacterium | reverse complement strand
ATCGCGCCATAGGTTCGCCGGTGTTGCGCCGGCATCAGTTCGGCCGCGACCGGGAACGGCGCGGTGATCGCAAAGCCAAGCCCGATGCCGGTCAACAAACGCACCACGATCAGCTGCTCGGCGGTTTGCACGAAGGGGATCAGCAATGTGAAGAACGTCATGCCGACCACGCCGATCTGGATGATCGTCTTGCGGCTGACATGATCGGAAATCGCCGCCGAAATGAACCCGCCAACGACGACGAACATTGTCGCGGCGATGGTCAGCCAGCGGATCTGATCCGGCGTGATGTGCAGCGGGCCCTTGGCCAAGACGAGCAGCGACCCGGTCAGCGCCAGATCGTAGCCGTCGGTGAAGCCGACGAGCCCCAGCACCAGGATGACCGCGATGTGGAACGGGCTGAACGGAATGCTGTCGAGCTTGCGTCCCAGAACTGCAACAGCCGGCATATCAGGCATTTGCGTAACCTCCCCTGTCCCTACCGCACTACGCCACGGTCGCCGCGTTGGGCGCACGCTTTGGCCCTAAGGCCGTTTTTTCGCTTCAACTGTGAGCTTAAACTATGATCGGCGCAATGGGCTTGATCGCTTGATCCCGCGACAGCGCGTTATCATCGCGCCGTTGCGGGGAACCCGTCTCGGGCCGATACTCGCGCTTGTGAGGGGGACAAGAATTCGCGCCGGGACGACACGCTTCGCGCGCCTCGCCGCCGGGGCCCTGGCGCTGGCGCCGACCGGTTGTGCCTATATCCAACAGGTGCGGCAGGAAATGCAGCCGGGCTGGCCGTCACAGCTCACCTGCCGTGGCGATTTCGCGCAATTCTCCAATGGCTTCATGATCGCGCGGCCGATGGAGCTGCATTTCGTCGTGTGGTGGACGGCGCCGGCGGTGCAGCCGACCGACGGCGGTTCGCCGGCGCGCATCCTGTCGCTGACGCCGCTCGAACTCTCGTTCGAGGTGAAATACGAAACCTACCAGGTCGCCTACCACCTCAACCGGCTCGACGGCACCTTCACCCAGCGGCCGAATCTGGGGGGCGTGTTCTTCGGCAATTGCGGCGAGACGCCGCTGGCGACGAAGATCTAGCCGTCTTAGGTCTTGGCGGAATCGTAAGGATAGAGCGCGTCGCCGTCCTTGTATTTCGCCGGGTACAGGATGATCGGGTTCTTGCCGTCCTTGAACTGGTCGAGATCGTTGCCGACGACGTGCTGGTACTGAACCATCAGGTCGCGCGGCTCGGCGAGCTCGCCGTCCTCGCCGAAGGCGATGTCGCCCATCACCGTCTTGAAGGTGTTGGCGCGCAGGTAATCGGCCATCTTGTCCTGGTCGAGACCCTTGGCTCCATCGACCGCGGCCGCCAGCACCTGCATATAGGTATAGGCCCAGGGCGCCAGGTAGTAGCCGAGCGGGTCGACCCCGGCATCGGCTGCTTTGGCCTGGTATTTCGCGAGGAAATCCAACACCCCGGGGAACTGCATCGTCTTCGCCGGTATCCAGAAATCGTAATTGACGATGCCGTTGAGCAGCGGCCCCAGCTGCTGTTTGACCGAAGTGGTCTGCAGGCCGACCATGCCGCCGCCGAACAGCTTGGTCTTGAGCCCGACCTCGCTCGCCGCGCGCACCATGCCGACGCTGTCGAGCGGATAGGAGGCGACGAACACCGCATCGGGGTTGGTCGCCTGCACGGCCCGCACGATCGGGCTGAAATCGGTGGTATTGGGCGGGTAGGTCTTGTCGTAGACGACGTCCCAGCCGAACTTCTTGGCGTTGGTGCGCACCCCTTCGGCCGAAGTCCGCGGATATTCGGCGTCGGCGGCGACGATCGCCAGCGTCTTTGGCGGCGGGTTCTGCGCCGCGCCGACCTCGAAAAAGCCGATCGTCGAGGCAATCGGCCCGTTCTGCCCGGTCGGGGTGATCGTGAAGTATTTGGGGTAGTGGAACTGGCTGTTCACCGCGAGGCCGAACAGCGACAGGAAAGTCCGGTTGTGCTGGATGATGACCGGCATCGCTGGCGCGATCACGTTGGTGCCGTAGCCCGAGACGACGAGGTCGACCTTGTCGACGTCGATCAGCTTCGTATAGATGCCCGGCACGGTCGACGGGTTCGACTGGTCGTCATAGATGACGAACTCGACCGGCCGGCCGAGCACGCCGCCTTTGGCGTTAGTCTCGTCGCGCCAGATGTCCATTGCCAGCAGCGCCGACTTGCCGTTGGCGGCAAGCGGGCCGGTCTGCGCCATGCCGAGACCGATGCGCAGCGGGTCGGCCGACCGGGCGACGCGCGGCACAAACGGGCTCGCGGCGACGCCGAGCACGGTGGCGGTGAACGAGCGACGATCCATGGTTCCCTCCCCTTATTTCTCCAATGCCGAACCTGTGACACGCCGGCGACCGGCGACCGGTGTAATTTGGCGACGTATTTTGGCCGCGCAGTTAAGCCGCAGGCGGACGCCGATGAAAGCGATTTTCGTCATCCTCGCGCTGATCGCGCCGGGAGCCGCGATGGCGGCCGAAACCCGACCGGTGGTCGTCGAGCTGTTCACCTCGCAGGGCTGCTCGTCATGCCCGCCGGCCGACGCGTTTCTCGGCGAGCTGGCGAAGCGCGCCGACGTGATCGCGCTCGGCTTTCACATCACCTATTGGGACGGCGCGCAATGGCGCGATTCGCTGTCGCTACAGGCCGCGACCGACCGGCAAATCGCCTATGACAAGCGGTTGACCGGCGGGCAGGTCTACACGCCGCAGATGGTGATCGACGGCACCGAGGACGCGGTCGGCTCGGACAGGAGCGCGGTGCTGGCCGCGCTTGCCCAGGCGCACCCGGCCGCGCTCGCCTCCGTCAGCTTCGCCGCCGACCACAAGTCGGTCGCGATCGGCGCCGGCAACGCATCCGACGGCGCGCCCTCGGGAGCCGAGGTGTTGCTCGCGCGCTATGTCCTCACGCGCTCGACCCAGGTCAAGGGCGGCGAGAATGCCGGGCGCGCGGCGACCGATTTCAACGGCGTCACCGCGCTGACAACGCTTGGCCATTGGGACGGCAAGACGGAGAGCTTCCAGATTCAGCCGCCGGGCGACGGCGAAGGAATT
>JASHUW010000204.1 GCA_030039815.1 Alphaproteobacteria bacterium | reverse complement strand
ATTTTGCTGATGATGCCAGGGCAATTCGCGTGCCCGTCGCCCACCTCGTGCTCAGCCGCGCGCGCGCCGATGGCGTCCCCAATGCGGGACGACTGATGCGCGCAGCTTATGAAAGGCGGTACCCTCGCCGCGCGCCGATATCGCTTCGTTCGCTGGATAACGGCGACTTTGTCGTCGAGGACGGTAATTCCACCGTCGTCAACGCCATCGCTTCCGGTTGGCCGGACATCGTCGGCATCGTCATCGGCTAGATGAGCCTGATTCTCGAAGCGGCGACCGCCCGGGCTTTGTTGCAATGCAACATCGGCCCTTGACGCGAGGTAAGTGAGCGCTTACTTAGCCGTCCGTCATGGCCACCACCCGGCTCGATAGCGATGATCGTCGCCGAGCGATCGTCGATGCGGCGGAGCCGCTTTTCGCGCGCAAGGGCTTCGCCGGCACGACGACGCGCGAGCTGGCGGCCGCGGCCGGCGTCTCGGAGGCGCTGCTGTTCCGCCACTTTCCGTCGAAGCAGTCGCTTTATCGCGAAATCCTGCGGCTCGGCTGCGAGGGCGACCCGGCGCTCGAAAAGCTCGCCACCCTGCCGGCTTCCACCGAGACCGCGGCCGGCATCGTGCGCTTCATGGTGCGGCGCTTCATGCATGGCGGCGACTGGGAGCGTCGCGACCTCGATCACAAAATGCGGCTGATGCTGCATAGCTACCTCGAGGACGGTGACTACGCGCGGGAGCTGTTCGCGACCGTCGCGCCGCGAGTGGTGCCGCTTTTCGTCGCTTCGCTGAAGGCCGCGGAGGAGGCGGGCGATCTGGTGCCGCTGGCGGCGAGCGGCGCCAACCGGTTCTGGTTCGCCCATCACGTCGCGGCGATGATGGCTTATGCCTTTCTCCCGCCTGAAGGGATCGTGCCCTACGAGGGTGATCTCGATCGGCTGACCGAAGAGGCCGGCGATTTCATCCTGCGCGGGATCGGGATGACCGAGGCGGCGATCGCCGCGTCGCGCAGCGCACCGCCGCTGCAATCGGCCGCAGATTAGAGCGAGTAGTTGTCATGGATGGTGACGTCACACCGGTCGTACGGCATGCGCACACCGAGGAGGCGCCGGCGCGAGGAGCGCTTCAGCCGCCCAGCCGGGCCAAGCAGATTCGCTGGTTCGTCATCGTCGCGCTGCTGGTCGCGCTGGTGCTGGGCGGTCTTTACGGCTTCAACGCCTACCGCAACAAGATGATCGCCAATTTCTTCGCCAACAACAAACCCCCGCCGGCGCAGGTCAGTGCGGTGGTGGCGACGAGCGCGGTGGTGCCGCATTTCGCCAGCGGCATCGGCTCGCTCGCGGCGGTGCGCCAGGTCACGGTCACGCCCGAGGTCGGCGGCCGGGTCACCGAGATCGACTTCGAGTCGGGCGCCCATGTCAATGCCGGCGACAAGATCATCCAGATCAACGACGCGCCCGATCTCGGCGACCTCGCCAATTACGAGGCGCAGGCGCGGCTCGCCCAGGTCACGCTGGAACGCGCCCAGTTCCTGCAGAAGCGCCAGTTCGGTCCGCAGACCGATGTCGACAGCGGGCAGGCGCAGCTCGACGAAGCCAAGGCGATGATCCAGAAGACCCAGGCGATCATCGCGCAAAAGACGATCGTCGCACCGTTCGCCGGCCGGCTCGGCGTCAGACAGGTCAACCTCGGTCAATACCTCAACCCGGGCAATCCGATCGTCACCCTGACCGACCTCAAGACGCTCTACGTCAATTTCACCCTGCCCTCACAGATGACGCCGCAGATCGCGGTCGGGCAACAGGTCGACGTCACCGCCGACGCGTTTCCGGGCAAGAAATTCACCGCCACGGTGACCACGATCGAGCCGCAGATCTCGGCCAATACGCGCACGCTCAACATCCAGGCGACGATGCCCAACCCGGACGAATCGTTGCTGCCGGGCATGTTCGTCAACGCCGCGGTGGTCTTGCCCGATCAGCCGCCGGCGGTGGTGCTGCCCGAGACCGCGGTCGATTACACGCTCTATGGCGACAGCGTCTTTGTGATCCGCCAGGACGGGCAGGACGCCAACGGCAAGCCGATCCTTACGGCGCATCGCGTGGCGGTGAAGACCGGGCTGCGCTGGGACGACAAGGTGGCGGTGCTCGACGGCCTCAAGGCCGGCGACGAGGTCGTCGCGGCGGGGCAGCTCAAGGTGCAAGACGGCGCCGCGGTCGCCGTCACCGGCAATCCGCCGCCGCAGCCGCCGGCCCATCTGACGCCGCAGTGATCTAGCCCTGCTCCTCCCCGGCTTGACCCGGGGATTGCGGGAGCGGGAGGGACCCGGCGGCCGCGCCGGGAGGGTGAGGGTTCGAATGCGATTCACCGATCTCTTTATTCGTCGTCCGGTGCTGGCCACGGTCGTCAGCCTGCTGATCCTGTTGATCGGCGGGCGGGCGATGTACGGCCTCCAGGTTCGCCAATACCCGAAGATGTCGAACACGACGATCACGGTGACGACGATCTATCCCGGCGCCTCCCCCGACCTCATCGAGGGCTTCATCACCGTGCCGCTCGAGCAGGCCGTCGCGACCACCGAGGGCATCGACTACATGACCTCGACCTCGGTGCTCGGCACCAGCACGATCACCGCCTACATCAAGCTCAATTACGATCCGAGCAAGGCGCTCGCCGATGTCATCGCCAAGGTGCAACAGGTCAAATACCTGCTGCCCACCGGCTCGGAGGACCCGATCATCCTCAAGCAGACCGGCCAGACAACCGACATCATGTATATCGGCTTCGGTAGCGCGACGCTGCAATCGGCGGGGATCACCGATTATCTGACCCGCGTCGTGCAGCCGCTGATGGCGACGGTCGACGGGGTGTCGCAAGCCGAGATCCTCGGCGGCCAGACCTTTGCGATGCGTCTCTGGCTCGACCCCGACCGCATGGCGGCGCGCGGCATCACCGCCGACGACGTGCAGCAGGCGATCCTCGCCAACAATTTCCAGTCGGCGCCGGGCCAGGCCAAGGGCGTTTTTACCGTCACCAATGTCGACGCCCAGACCGGGCTAACCGATGTCGACCAGTTCAAGAAGATGGTCGTCAAGGCGGCGAACGGCGCTGTGGTCCGCATGGAAGACATCGCCAGTGTCGAGCTCGCGGCGCAGAGCTGGACATCGAGCGTCGCGATGAACGGCCAGCACGCGGTCTTCATCGGCATCCAGTCGACGCCGGACGG
>JASHUW010000203.1 GCA_030039815.1 Alphaproteobacteria bacterium | reverse complement strand
CTCAACCGCTGGCCGGCGCGCAGCGTCGCGCCGCTCGAGGAGTACCTGCATCTGTGGCAGGCGAGCTGCACCGAACTTGGCGCCTCGGGGAACTTGCCAAGGCGCCTGGCGCGCGCGGCGTGTCTCAGCTGACCGCGCCGTCAGGCCTCGGCGCGGTCAGCTGGTGGTCAGGTCTCAAACCGATATCGGCTGCCTCTGCCCGCTGCCTTTGCTCCTGCTCTAGAAGAAGACATAAGAGCGGACCACGACATTCTTGCGGCATGGCGCGTTGAGGGGCACGTTCGGGTCGATGCAGGCGGTGTGGAACGACCAGCGCGAGACCGAGCCGTCGGTCACCGAGTCATAGCACTTCAACATCGAGACCTCGGTCGGAGTCTGCCGGGGAAACCAGTACCACTCGTGCTCGGGCCGGTAGGTGAAGCGGGTGGTCTCGCCGACCCGGTCGTCGTAGATCCGGTAGTTGGTGATGTAGGGCTGGTCGGCGAACGAGGGCCAGGCGCAGAGCACGAACGGGAATTGCTCGACCGTCTCGATCGGCTTGGCGAGGTTGATCGACATGAACCGGCGCGACATCTTCGCGTCGGCTTCTTCCTCGGTGTAATGCTGCTGGCGCCCGAAATTGCGCAGGTTCTTCGTCAGCAGCTCGCGGCAGCGCACGCGGCCGCTGTTGTCGTTGAGGTCGTTGTGCACGAGGTTCGCGTAATTGGCGTTGACGCCCGGGTTCTTGCCGTCCTGGTCCTCGGTGCGGTCGCCCTGGTAGTCCTTGTCGAAGACATCGTGGTTATAGACTAGCGCATCGGTCGCATCCGGGAAGAACTCGAGCAGCAGCTTCTCGATCTCCGGGTAGTACACGCGCTCGACCTCGGCCGAATCGTAAATGTTCGTGCACTTGGACTCGAGGTGCGCCAGCGACAGGCCGAGCTTGTCCATGCATTCCGGGCTCTCGGGCGAAAGGCCCGGATAGTACTCGCCGATGCGCCGCGCATCGCGCAGCACCTGCGGGAAATAGAGGTCCCGGCGGCGGTTGCCGCCCCGCTCGTTGGTGCGCAGGATCGCCGCCGTCTCGGCCCGCGCCGGGTCCCGCCAGATCGCGTTGGACGGCACCACCGAGTAGCTCGGCCGCTCGTATACGGTATAGGGCAACGGCAACGCCACGCCGCCCGGCGGGGCCTTGAGGCTGTTCGACTGGCGGATGTACGCCACGCACTCGTCGTAGCTGCGGAACGCGATCCCCCATTTGGTCTTGATCGGGCCCGGCGGCGCCTTCTCGATCATCTCGGTGAGGCGCTGGCTCTCGCCCGAGGCGATCTCCGCGAGGGCGTCGTCGAGCGCTACGGCCGTTCCCGCATCGCCGTCGTGGTCGAACGCCATATAGGACATTCCGCCATGCGCCGCGATCGGCTCCGGCTGTCCTGCCGTGCGCTCGAGCGGCGGCACATAGGCGACCGTACCGTCGTGCGGGTCCGCCGTGACGTTGGTGTCGGTGACTTCAAGCTGACTCATCGCACACCTCCGGCTAGCTCCGGCTCACCGTGGCACACAACGCCCGCGTTTTCCAGACTGTGTGATGGGCGACTTGCGGCGCTTCCGGCCCGATGCGGCGCGCATCGGCGGCCACCTCTTTTCTGAGCCAAGAGCCGAAGGTCGGGGGACGAGCCTTCATGGTTCATAGGGGAAACCATCCGCCGTTGCGCGGGTCGCAGAGGAACAATAGGCTTGATCGTCGGCGCCGGCATTCGCCAAGGCGTCGAGACTGCGGTGCACGATCGGTCCGAGAGGGTGAGATGCTCGGCATATCGACCGCCCAGGTTCCCGAAGCTGCCGGATTGCTCGGTGTCATCCTCTATGTCGGGGCATATGCCGCGCTTCAATCCGGGTTGCTGCGCAGCAACGGCTACACCTATGCCGCGGCAAACCTGGCCGCCGCGTCGCTGGTCCTCTTGTCTTTGACCAGCGACTTCAACCTTTCCGCCGCGACCAGCCAGATCGTATGGATCGTCATCAGCGTCTTCGGGTTGGTCCGCATGGCGGTGCTGGAACGCAGGGCGCGCCTGAACGAGGAAGAGCAAGCCTTTGTCGCGGCGAAGTTTCCGACCATGAGCCGCTCGATGGCACGCAAGTTTCTGAGCGCCGGCGACTGGTACGACGCCAAAGCCGGCACGCTCCTCGTGACGGAAGGGGAGCGGCTCGGCGGCCTGATCTATCTGGCGAGTGGTGAAGCCGAGGTCACTCTGCGCGGTCGGCCCATTGCCCAGTGCGTGCCGGGCAGCTTTATCGGCGAAATGAGTTGCTTTGACGGAAGCCCGGCGAATGCAACAGTGTCCTTGCGCCAACCTTCTCGGTATTTCCTGATCCGGACCGAGGCAATCAACCGGCTGTGCGCGCGCGACCTGGACATGCGCCGAACGGTGGAGAACGGTGTGGGGAACGACACTCGCCACAAACTCATCGAAACCGATCTCCGATTGCGTGAAGCCGCCGGGGCATAAGGCCGCCCTATCGGGTCATCGGGCGGCGGCCCCCGACGCCGATCGCTGAACGGCCGATAGGTCGGCCAAACGTCGCGCTAAACGGTTGCGCGCCGGCGAATAAAGGGACGATCCTTGTTCGCCGGCAGGATGAAAGTCCAAAGGGATGATCGCTGACATCGATCCGGTTCGGATTCCGCTGTGGAGCCGATTGGCGACGATCGCGTTCGGCGGACTTGTCGTGTTGTGTGCCGGCTTGGCCCGGGCCGATGAAGGGGCGCCGGCTGCGGCTCCCGCGGCGGCGGCGCCGGCCGCGAGCGAGGCGATGGCGACTTGCGACCGGCTCGCGGCCCCGCCGGTGCCGTTATCGCCCCAAGCGGCTCATCCCGGCGACGTCGATTGGCCGCAAGCGATCGCCTCATGCACCCAGGCCGTCCGCGACGATCCCAAGGAGCCCCGTTACGAATTTGAACTCGGCCGCGCCTACGAGCAGACCAAGAGCTATGCGGACGCGATGAAGCATTATCAGATCGCCGCCGATGCCGGTTCGGGCGACGGTCTGCAGGCGCTCGGCCTGATGCATTACAAAGGTATCGGCACCGTCGTCGACAAGGAAAAGGCCTTTGTGCTGTTCTACCGTGCCGCGGAAACCGGCAATGCCTTGGCCTTGGAAGATCTCGGCGCTATGCTCGGCAACGGCGATTTCGTTCAGCGTGACGACACCAAGGCACTCGAATATTTCGCCAAATCGGTAGCGGCCGGCAATGCCGCGGCGCTGGGTCAGGTCGGCGTCGCGTTCGTCTGGGGCCGCGGCTCGCCCGTCGATTACAAGATGGCGGCGAACTATTTCCAGCAAGCGGCCGATCTCGGCGACGGTTTTTCGCTCAAGTACCTGGCGGTTCTTTATGAGCGCGGCTTGCTCGGTCCGCCCGACAAGGAAAAGGCCGCGCAGTTGCGGCAAAAGGCGCAGGAAGTGGACCCCAAGGCGCAAGACCCGAACTTGCCGCCAGCCCTTCTGGCGTCACGCGGCGGCGCTCCCCAGCCCGGGGCGCCACGCCATGCCGGTAACGAGGTGGTTGGCGGGCAAGGGGTCATCGACCCGAACGGTCCCCGCCACGGGGTGGTCGCGACCTGGCGCGATCCGAACGCGAACCAGCAATTCTACCATGGCGCCGTCGAGCGTGCGCCGACCTGGCATGGCATCCCGACCGCTTTGCCGCGCTGTTGGCCAATGTGTTCGGTAAAGAACTAGGGCCTTCCGAAGCCGCCGGGCATGCGAGAAGAAACTGCGACCTCCGGCGTGCCGCTCAAATACCGGGCGTTCCTGTCCTACAGCCACCGCGACAGCGCGGCGGCGAGGCGCGTGCATTCCCGGCTCGAAGGCTTTCGCGTCGACAAAGACCTCGTCGGCCGCGACACGGCGATGGGGCCGGTGCCAAGGCAGCTGCGTCCGATCTTTCGCGATCGCCATGATTTCGACGCCGGCGGTGGGCTCGCCACACAGACGGTTGCGGCGCTCGACCAGGCTGCGGCGCTGATCCTGCTTGCCTCTCCCGCCGCGGCTGCCAGCAAGCCGGTGAACGAGGAAGTCCGTCTCTTTCGCGAACGTCACCCGGGTCGGCCGCTGATACCGCTGCTGCTTGACGGTGAGCCGGGAAGCACGACGCGCGAATGCTTTCCGCCGGCCTTGCGCGAAGCGGGCGATGTGCTCGCCGCCGATTTGCGCGAGACGGGCGACGGTCTGCAACTGGCGCTCGCCAAGATCGCGGCACGCCTCCTCGGCTTGCCGCCCGACGATGTGTTCCGCCGGGCGGAGCGCGATCGCCGCCGTCGCGCGCGCATCCGCCACGCGATCATGGGCGTGCTCGCCGCGCTGGCCGTCGCCGCCACCGGTAGCGCGCTTTACGCGTGGCATGAGCTCAAGACCAACGAGGCCTTCCTCGACGCCACGCTGCAAACGGCAAGCGGTATCGTCGACACGGCGGTGGCTCAGGCCGAGCAATACAACGTCCCGCACGGCGCGACGCTGGCGCTGTTGACCCAGGCCGAAGGTCTTTTCGACGACATGGCCAAATATGGCCGCCCGACGCCCGAGTTGCGTTACCGCAAGGCGCAGATGCTCATTCAATTCGCGCGCAACTACAAAATCCTGGGCAATGCCGAGAAGGAAGAAGCGCGCGCGCTGGAAGCCTGGCATTTGATGGCCGGACTGACCCGGGAGAAAGAAAACGACCTGACTTACCAGAACGCGTTCGCGGCGACGGATGTCGAGGTCGGCGACGTGTTGGTCGCCAAGGGCCATCTCGCCGAGGCGCTCGCCGCCTATCGCGACAGCGCGGCGATTTTCGATCGGCTCGCCAAGAGCGATCCACGCAACGCGGCATGGCGATACAATCTCGGCATCAGCCATGAACGCGTCGGCGACGTCCAGATGGCGCAGGGCGATCTCGCCGCCGCGCTCCTTTCGTACCGAGCAAAGCGCGACATCGACGCGGATCTGACGACGGAGGCGCCGGACAACAACCTATGGCGCCGCGACCTCGCGGTTGCGCTCAACAAGATCGGCGACGTGCTGGTCGCGCAGGGCAATCTGCCGGAGGCGCTCAAATCGTACAATGACGGCAAGGCGATCGCGGTTCGTCTCGCCGATGCCGAGATCGGCCGGACAGGGGCACAGCAGGACCTGGCGATTTTCGACGAACGGATCGGCGATGTGCTGGTGTCGAAGGGCGACTTGGACGGCGCGCTCAGCGCCTATCGCGGCGCGCTGGCGATCGAAGAACACCTGGTCAAATCGGATCCTGCGGCGGCGGATTGGCAACACAACCTATCCGCCTACCAGGAACGGGTCGGCGATGTCCTCCTTGCGCAGGGCCGGTTCGCCGACGCGCTCGCTTCGTACCAGGCGAGCTACGACGCTCGCGCGCGGCTCGCCAAGGCCGATCCAGGCAACGCGACCTGGCAGCGCGAACTCTCGGTCGCGGACGGAAAGATCGGCGAGGTGATGGTCGCCGAGGGGCACTTGGCCGAGGCCTTGCAATCGTTCCGCGCGGGATTGGCGATATCCGCGAAACTTGCCGACGCCGATCCCGGCAACACCGATTGGCAGCGTGACCTGTCGGTCGCCGACGTAGAGGTCGGCGATGTCCTTCTGGCACAGCATGGCCAGGCGGCGGCCCTCAAAGCCTATCGCGACGCCTGGGCGATCTTTGACCGCCTCACTCGTTCGGACCCCGGCAATGCCGGCTGGCAGCACGATTACGCGGTGACATACGAAAAGGTCGGCGATGCGCTGCTCGCACAGGGTAACCGCGCGGATGCGCTGAGCGCCT
>JASHUW010000202.1 GCA_030039815.1 Alphaproteobacteria bacterium | reverse complement strand
CTCTTCATATCCGCTTTCTCCCGCGCCAAAGCGCGCAATAGCCGAGGTCTATTATAGACAAAGCCAACCAATCGCAAGCGCGGCTCCGATCGCCTTGAGCGCACAGTTCTGTGATGCGACATCCTGCCGCGAACCGGCCTGCCCGCCGGGGCGGCGGCGGGTTCACGGCACGTTGCAGCGGGTCGCCTTGCGAGAATTGAGCCAA
Source organism: Alphaproteobacteria bacterium (assembly GCA_030039815.1). Classification (GTDB taxonomy): domain Bacteria; phylum Pseudomonadota; class Alphaproteobacteria; order ATCC43930; family CGMCC-115725; genus DATARH01. The sequence continues at coordinate 8,574 of JASHUW010000202.1, read as the reverse complement.
GGTTCGTAGATCGCACGGTTCTCGGCCATGCGCGGCACCTTGGAGTGGACGGCGAGCGCCTCGGCGTCCCGCCACGATTCGACGAAGAACACTTTGTTGGGATCGTCCTGCGCCTGCAACACGTCGAATTGCTGGCAGCCGTCCTCGGCGCGCGACAGCTCGGCGTGGGATTTCATCAGCGTGATGAAGTCCGCCGCATGCTGCGGCTTCAATTCGAACTCGACGACGATCATGATGCGGCTCATCGGGATTTCCTTGATCGGGGGAATCGGCGCATCATCGGCAACAGCACGCCGCGAAAGCAAGCGGCCGAGAGCCTAGGCAGGAGGGAACCATGTCGCATGACGCTCTGCGCACGATTTTGCCGGTCGCCGGCCTCGACCCCGAGCGCGCGCGCACGGTCGAGTTCACCGGCGGCTCGGACCCGATCCTGCCGACCTCGTTCAAGATCGGCGAGACCAGCGCGGCATGCCTCGGCGCGATCGGCCTCGCGGTCGCCGATTTGTGGGAGCAGCGCGGCGGCAAGAAGCAGGGTATCGGCGTCGACGTGCGCCGCGCCACCGCATCGCTGCGCAGCGGCCACTACCTCAAGATGGAACAGGCCCAGGTCTCGCACGAGCGAAACCCGGTGATGGGCATGTACCCGGCGAAGAACGGACGGTGGAGCTATATCCACGCCAACTTCCCCAACCACCGCGCCGCCGCGCTCAAGGTGCTGGGCTGCGCCGAGGACAAGGACGAGGTGCGCAAGGCCGTCGCCAAATGGGATGCGCTTGAACTCGAAGAGGCGATCATCGCGGCCAAGGGCGCCGGCGGCATGGTGCGCAGCATGGCCGAATGGGCCGAGCATCCGCAGGCGAAAGCGCTGGCGACGCTGCCGCTGCTCGAAATCCTCAAGATCGGCGACGCGCCAGCCGAAAAGCTCCGCGACGGCGACCGGCCGCTCTCCGGCATCCGCGTGCTCGACCTGACCCGCGTGCTGGCCGGGCCATCGAGCGCCCGCACCCTCGCCGAGCACGGCGCGGACGTGCTCAAGATCACTGCGGCGCATCTGCCGAACCTCGGCTATCAGGAATTCGACACCGGCCACGGCAAATTGTCGGCGCAGCTCGATCTGCGCGACCCCGCCCAGCTCCAGACGCTGAAGGATCTCGCGCGCGAGACCGACGTGTTCATCCAGGGCTACCGCCCCGGCACGCTGGCCGATCGCGGCCTATCACCCGAGGAACTGGCGAAGCTGCGCCCCGGCCTCGTCTACGTCTCGCTCTGCGCGTTCAGTCATGTCGGCCCGTGGTCGAGCCGGCGCGGCTTCGACACGGTGGTGCAGAACGTCAGCGGCATCACCACGCGCCAGGGCGAGCTGTTCCCCGGCAAGGAGCCGGGGCCGCAATTCTATCCGGTCTCGGCGATCGACTACCTGACCGGCTACCTGATGGCGTTCGGCGCGCTGGTCGCGCTGAAGCGGCGCGCGACCGAGGGCGGCAGCTGGCTGGTGCGCATCTCGCTGGCGCAGAGCGGCCGGTGGCTGGTGGGGCGCGGCGAGGTACCCGAGGCGCAGCTCAAGGACATCCCCGCCGAATTCACCCCGGCCGAGATCGAGAAATGGTCGATGGAGAGCGTGACCCCGGCGGGCAAGCTGCGCCACCTCGCGCCGACCTTGCAGCTCTCGGAGACACAGCCCTATTGGGCGCGTCCGACCGTGCCGCTGGGCTACCATCAGCCGGTGTGGCCGGCGCGGCCCTGATCCGCGCGGCATGCGGCTGTCGCGCCGGGGGATGATCGCGGGCGCGCTCGGCGCGGCGGCGCTGCCGTCGCTGGGCCGCGCCGCAGACGAAGTGCGTCTGACGGTGCTGGGCCAGGCGCTGATTCAATACGATTTGCGCCAGCATCCCTGGCCCGGCTTCGCGGCCTTGGGCCAGCGGTTCGCCAGGGCCGATCTGTGCTTCACCGACCTCGAAACCGCGATCCGCGGCCCCAAGGCGGAAACACCGACCCGCCAGGATGTGTTCCTCCACGCCGCTGATCCGGCCGTCCTCGACTGCCTCAAAGACTGGCGCATCGGGCTCGTCGCGACGAGCAACAACCATGCCTTCGACCTCGGCACCGGCGGCATCGTCGGCGCGCTCGACGACCTCGACAAACGCAAGCTCGCGCATGCCGGCACCGGCGCCGACCTCGCGGCCGCTTCGGCGCCCGCGTTCTGCCGTACCGCCGGCGGCACGATCGCGCTGGTCGCCGCGGCGAGCGGCCAGATTCGCGACGGCGGCGCGGCGACGCAGACACGCGCAGGTGTCAACGAGCTGCGGGTCGACGACAGCGGCATGAAGGCCGACGACGCGGCCCGTTTTGTCGACGCCGTCCGCGACGCGGCAACCCGCGCCGCCGTGGTCATCGCCTACCACCACAACCATGTGCTGACCGACAAGGGGCATGCCGTGCCGCCATGGCAACAGGCTTTCGCCCGTCGCTGCATCGACGCCGGCGCGACCCTGTTCGTCAGCCACGGCGCGCCGTGGCTGCTCGGCATCGAACTCTATCGTCACCGCCCGATTTTCTACGATCTTGGCAGCCTGGTGTTCCAGACGGCAACCGAGGGCGGCACCTACGACGCTTCGGCGTGGCAAAGCGTCGTCGCGGAATGCCGGTTCGCCGGCGGCGCGCTCGCCGAGATGACCCTGATCCCGGTGCAGCTCAATGCCGAGGGCGTCGGCGGCGACCTGGCGACCCGCGGCCGGCCTTCCCTGGCCGGTGGCGCCGATGCGGCCGCCATTCTCGACCGTCTCACCGCGCTGTCCGTGCCTCTCGGCACGACAATAAGCCGGACGGGCGAGAGTGCGCTGATCCGTCCGTCCTGATACGGCTACTCGCCGAGGATCAGCACGTGGCGCTTGTTGTCGAGCGTCCATGACTTGAACTTGCTGAGGAAGCTCTGGCCAAGCAGCGGCTGGCTGTGCGCCGGGACCTCGCCCGCGGCGACATTCGTTGCCACGTGACCGGCAACCTCCAAGCGTCGCAGCATAAAGTTGATGCTCCTGTGATGCTTGCCATCAGCAGCGACATAGACCGAGCGGCCCATCATATCGCCCGACTGGATCGCACCTGATTTCATGAGATCGTCGACCATGTCTTTTGGCAGCGCGACGAAGCTGGCGCCGCTATCGACGAGAAACTTGGCTGTCAGCGCGTCATTGATCCGCACCGCCACCGTGTACCCGCCCGCCTCGTCGGCCTGGAGCGCGATCTCGTTGCCAGCGGGAGTGGCCTCGGCCGCGGCCACCGGCGGCGGCGGCTCCGCCAGCGCCACCGCCAGGCGGTCGAGCGTCTGACGCAGCGTCTTCTGGTGGAAGCGCGCCGCGAGCTGCAGCGCGACCGCACGCAAGTGCGCGAGCTGAGCGGGCATCAAAAATCGCGCGAGCGTTGGCGCCGCGCCGGTCAGCACAACAAGGCGCGCCTGCGCCCAGCCGACGGTAATCCCCGGCGACTCGATCACCTCGATCAGTGACGCGAAGGCCTTATCGGTCTCGGCGCGCATTTTCGCCAAGTTCTGTTGATCCGCGGCGGACAGCTTGATCTCGGGATGGGCGTCGATCTGCGCCATCTGGCTGTCGACCATCGCCCGCATGAGATTGGTCGCGGCGTCCGCGAACCGGCCGACTTCGGCGCCAAAGAGCCCAGTGTCGCGCGCCGCGCGGGCGGCGCTGGTATAGACGCCGCCAACCTCGTCGATCCGCTTCAGCCAATGAACCAGCTTCGGCTGGTCGGCGAAGTCGATCGTGCCATGGCTCAGCACGCTGGTGTCGAAAACCGTGTCGAGCAGCGGCGCGATCGCGGGATCGCTCTCACGCGGCACCATGCCGGTTTTCTTTGCCTCGGCCGCTTTCGCCAGGAAGGCATCGGCCGCCTTGTCGATGGCCGCGATCTGGTCGGCGCTGAGCGATGCGCCCCTTGCTTGCGCGGCGAAGCTCAGCGCCAGCAGGGTCGCGATCAACAGAAGCCGCATCTCAGCCCGCCGCGAGCCGACGGCGTTCCTGCCGCGCGATCAGCGAAAAGGCGAGCGCGACAAGGACGATCACCGCGCCGAGAAACACCGTCGCCAGCGCATTGATCTCGGGCGTCACACCGATCCGCACGCTCGAGTAGACCGCCATCGGCAGGGTGGTCGCCGACGGGCCCGACACGAAGCTGGCGACGACGAGATCGTCGAGCGACAGCGTGAAGGCGAGCAGCCAGCCGGACACCAGCGCCGGGCGGATCCCCGGCAGGGTCACGCGCCACAGCACCGAGAGCGGCCGCGCGCCGAGGTCGAGCGCGGCCTCTTCGAGGATGCGGTCGAAACCGGCAAGCTGAGCACGCACCAGCACCGCGACAAAGCAGGAGCCAAAGGTCGCGTGCGCGATCGTCACGGTCATGATCCCGCGGCCCGGCGGCCAGCCGAGCCAGGCCTGCGAGGCGACGAACAGCAACAGCAGCGACAGGCCGAGGATCACCTCGGGCACCACTAGCGGCGCCATCAGCATGAAGCTGAACACCAGCCGGCCGCGGAAGCGGGTGAAGCGTTCGATGACGAACCCGGCGCAAGTGCCCAGGACAAGCGCGAGGCTCGCCGCCATGACCCCGATCTTGAGACTGTTGAGTGCCGCATCCTTGAACTTGTCGTCGCCAGCGAGCGCACCATACCAGTGCAGCGACCAGCCGCCCCACACCGCGACCAGCCGCGAGGCGTTGAACGAATAGGCGACAAGCAGCGCGATCGGCAGATAGAGAAAGCCGAAGCCGAGCGTCAGCGCGGCGGCGCGAAACGCGGTGATCCGCCGGCTCATGTTTCGTTCGCCCCCATTCGGCTTGAATGGGGCCGCTCCACGAAGCGCTGCGCGAGCAGCAGCGGCGCGGTAAGCATCGCCACCATGACCATTGCGATCGCCGCCGCCGACGGCCAATCGACATTGTCGAAGAATTGCTGCCACAGCACCTTGCCGACCATCAGCGTCCCCGGCCCGCCGAGGAGGTCGGGGATCACGAACTCGCCGATCGCCGGAATGAACACGAGCAGCGCGCCGGCGATTATGCCCGGCACGGAGAGCGGCAACACCACGGCGAAAAACACCCGCGCCGGCCGGGCGCCGAGATCGGCGGCGGCCTCGACCAGGTTTTCGTCGAGCTGCGACAGGCTGCCGTAAAGCGGCAGGATCATGAACGGCAGGTAGCCGTAGACGAGGCCGAGCACGACGGAAAAATCGTTGTAGATAAGCAGGATCGGGCTGTTGATGAGGCCCAGCGCGGCCAACGCGCGGTTGAGCAGCCCGGTCGGCTGCAGGATCGCGATCCAGGCATAGACGCGGATCAACAGGCTCGTCCAGAACGGCAGGATCACCAGGAACAGCAGCGGGTTGCGCCACGCCTTCGGCGCGCGAGCGATCGCGAAAGCGATCGGATAGCCGACCAGCAGGCAGAGCACGGTCGCCACGCCGGCGAAGACGAGCGAATTGCCGTAGGCACGCAAATCGCCGTTGGCGATTTCGCGGTAGTTGGCGAGGCTGGCCTGAAGTTCGAGGCCATTGGGGCCGTGCGTCAGGAGCGGCGTATAGGGCGGGATCGCATCGGCCGCCTGGGTCAGGCTGATCGCCGCAACCACGCCGAGCGGCAGCAGGAAGAACACCGCGAGCCACAGAAAGGGCGGCCCGATCAGCAGCCAGCGCCGCCAGCCCCAGGCGCTCATGACGGAGGCTCGCGGAGCGGCATCCCCCTCATCGCGCCAGCACCACCCCGTCGGCGGGGTCCCAGCTTGCCCAGACCGGCATGCCGCGCTCGAACGAGGTCGCCGCGGCGCTTGCCATCTGCGCCTTCAAGGCGTGGCCCGAAGCGGCAACGAGGTGCACCACCGAGACGCCGCCCTGGTAGTTGATGCCTTCCACGGTCGCGGCGATGGCAATGCCCTCGGGGCGGCCGGGCGATAGGCGCAGCTTTTCGGGCCGCACCGCGAGCGCCGCCTCGCCACCTTCCGGCAACTCGGCTTCCGCCAACAGGGCGATCGGCGCCTCGAGGCCCGGCACCTTGAGCGCCACCGCATTGAACCCCGCGGCCAGCACCCCGTCGAACAGGTTTACCGCACCGACAAAATCGGCGACGAAGCGCGATCGCGGCCGCTCGTAGATTTCCGCGGCGCTGCCGATCTGGGCGACCCGGCCCTTGTCCATCACCGCGATGCGCGAGGCCATGCCCAGCGCCTCCTCCTGGTCGTGGGTGACAAACACGAAACTGGTGCCGACCCGTTCCTGGATGCCGATCAATTCGAGCCTGGTTTCTTCGCGCAGCTTGCGGTCAAGCGCGGCGAGCGGCTCATCGAGCAGCAGGAGCTTGGGCATCTTGGCGAGGGCGCGGGCCAGCGCGACGCGCTGCTTCTGCCCGCCCGACAGCTCGTGCGGGCGGCGCCGCGCGTAATCCGACATCTGCACCAGCGCCAGCATCTCGGCGACGCGCGCCTCGCGGCGGCCGCGCGCCATGCCCTCCTGCTTCAGCCCGAACGCGACATTGCCCACGACATCGAGATGCGGGAACAGCGCATAGGACTGGAACATCATGTTGACCGGGCGGCGATAGGGCGGCACGTCGGTCACGTCGCCGCCGTCGATCGCGATGCGGCCGCGATCGGGCCGCTCGAAACCGGCAATGAGCCGCAACAGCGTGGTCTTGCCGCAGCCGGACGGGCCCAAGAGGGCGAACAACTCGCCCTGCTCGACCGACAGCGACACGCGGTCGACCGCGGACACCGCGCCGAAATTCTTGCTGACCCCGCTGATCTCGAGCAGTGCCAAAATCTAACCCCTGCTCTTACGCGACGAAGAATTGACGCCCCCATCTTCCCCCGCTCCACCCCCGTGGATGGAGTGGGTTGGCGTGAGGCGGGGGTTTCCAGAGGCATCAGAGCGTGCCCACCTCACCCGCTCTCGGCTTTGCCGCGGACACCCTCTCCCCCTAATGGGCGGAGAGGGAAACGAGCTGCGGCGCCCCAGCATCTACTCGCCGGCCTTGACCCGGTTCCAGGCGAGCATGCGGGCGCGTTCGTAATCGCGCGGCGCCGGCAGATCGACATAGAACAGCTTCCTTGTCTCGGGCGGCGGATAGATGCCCGGATCATCGCGGATTTCGGGCTTGACGAGCGCCGTCGCCGCCAAATTCGGGTTGGGATACGAGACCGCGTCGCTGATCGCGGCGATGACGTCCGGCCGCAGAATGTAGTTGATGAACTTATGCGCATTGTCGGGATGCGGCGCGTCTTTCGGGATGCCGAGCATGTCGATCGAGAATTGCGCACCCTCCTTGGGCACGCGAAAGGCGATCTTGACGCCGTTCTTGGCGTCCTCGGCGCGGTTGCGCGCCTGGATCACATCGCCCGAATAACCCAGCGCGATACAGATGTCGCCATTCGCCAGGTCGTTGATGTATTGGGACGAATGGAACTTGCGCACATAGGGGCGGACCGTTTCGAGCAGCGCGGTTGCTTTTTTCAGATCGGCGGGATCGCTGCTGCGCGGGTCGAGGCCGAGATAGGCGAGCGCCGCCGGGAACACCTCCTGCGGCGTGTCGAGCAGCGAGATGCCGCAATCGGCCAGCTTCTTGGCGTTGTCGGGGTCGAACAGCAGCGCCAGCGTGTCGCGCCGGCCGTCATTCCCCAACGCCTTGGCGACCAGCGCCTCGTTGTAGCCGATGCCGGTGACGCTCCACAGATAGGGAACGCCATATTTGTTGCCGGGATCGGCCTCGGCCGCCAAGGCCAGCATCGCCGGATCGAGGTTCTTCAGGTTGGGCAGCTTCGCCTTGTCGAGCGGCAGGAAGGCGCCCGCCTTGATCTCGCGCGCCATGAACGGGCTCGCCGACGGCACCACCACATCGTAGCCCGAGTCGCCGGCGAGCAGCTTCGCTTCCAGCACCTCGTTGCCGTCATAGACGTCGTAGGTGACGGCGATCCCGGTTTCCTTGGTGAAATTGGCGATGGTGTCGGGCGCGATGTAGTCCGACCAGTTGTAGACGTGCAGCTCGGGCGCCTCGGCGGCACACGGCGCGATCGACGCCAATGCCAGCAGCGCCCCCAACATCCCGCCGAAGATCGCCTTTCCCCTCATCGGCGCCGGATAGACCAGCACCCCGGTTGCTTGTCAATCGTCGGCCGCTTAATGATGCGGGATGACCGTCTTTCATCTGCTGCGCCACGGCGAGCACAACGTTCAAGGAAAGATTTGCGCCGGGCGGATGCCGGGCGTGTTGCTGTCGGCGCGGGGCCGCGCCGAAGCGGAAGCCGCCACGCGGCGGCTGGCCGGGCTCGACATCGCCGCGATCTACGCGAGCCCGTTGGAGCGCACGCGCGAGACCGCGGAAATCGTCGGGCGCCACCTGTCGCTGCCGGTGACCATCCTCGACGACCTCGCGGAGCTGGATTTCGGCGAGTGGACCGGCAAGACCTTCGACGACGTGCGCAATGACCCGCGCTGGCCGGCCTGGGCCTCGCATCGCAGCCTCTCCTGCATCCCCGGCGGCGAAACGATGCGCGAGGTGCAGCGTCGGGTCGTCGAAGCCATC
>JASHUW010000201.1 GCA_030039815.1 Alphaproteobacteria bacterium | reverse complement strand
AGGCCTTTGACCTGGTCGACCGGGATTTTCTCGGAATCGGTCGAGGTCTCGATCAGCGGCGCGAAATGCGTCGTCGCGCCGTTCTCGGGTTCGAGGATGCCGGCCGTCGCCATGGTGATCTGCGTCAGGTCGGCGGTGATCGGATCCTCATGATTGAGGTTGTCTTTCGGCAGGTCGAGCCAGCCGACATAATCCATCGCCTGCGGCGCGCGGCCCTCGACCGGCACCGCGACACGGCGCGCGTCGCGACGATCGCCTGCGACGACCCCCGGCAGCATGGTCAACCCCCAGGCCTTGAACAGCCTTGGCAGGTCGCTCGACGGCGCCGGAGCGGTTGCCGGATCGTTGTGGCCCGGCATCGCCGCGGCGATCTCGGAATAGGGGTCGACGAAGACGATCGCCTTGCCGCCCTTCAGGACGTACTGATCGATCGCGAACTGCGTCGCGTCGCTCAGCTGCGAGGGCTGCACGACCATCAGCACGTCGATATTGGCGGGGATCGCGTCGATGTCGGGCGACAGGTTCTGGACGTCGTCGACCTGCTTCAGCTGGCTGATGATCGCCAGCGGCTCCGGCGTCTTGCCCTGCAGCGCGGCGGTCGGGTCGACGACCAGCGGCAGGCTGCTCATCAGCCCGACCACGGTGCGCTTCGGATTGGCCAGCGCGTGCACCAGCCGGGTCAGATCGTATTCGAGAAAGCGCTCGCGCTCGGGATCGAAAAACGGGATCACCTGCTGGTCGTCGGTCGAGTTGGTGCCGGCGAGGCCGAAATAGACCGCCTCGCCCTGGTCGTTGAGCGGCACCGCCTGCAGGCCGTAGGCGACGGCGCGGTCCTCGGCGTCGGAAAACGGCTGCGGGTCGTAGACTTCGAGCCGGAGCTTGCCGTGCGCCGCGGCGACGTATTGGTCGAGCAATTCGCGCACCCGCTCGGCGTAGACGCCGTAGGAGGGCGCGCGGTCGCCGAGCCGCTGCGAATAGTAGAAACGCAGCGTGATCGGTTCCTTGATCGCGGCGAGGGTCCGTCGCGTGCCCTGGGCGAGGGTGTAGAGATGCTCGGCGGTGAGGTCGAGGCGCATCGCGCCGTAGCGCCCGACGACGATGTTGCTCGCGATCAGCAGCACCGCGATCGCGGCAAGCGCCAACAGCGAGCGGCCGCGCCGCGAGGGAAACCCGCGCATCATTCGGCCTTTGTCAGGTCGATCAGCACCGCGTTCGCGGCGAGGAACGCGACCATGATCGACACGAAATAGAACAGATCGCGCAGATCGAGCACGCCGCGGGTGATCGCGGTGAAATGGCCGAAAAGGCTCGCCGCGGCGACGGCGTCGATCAGCCCTTGCGGCGCCCAGCCGGCGAAGATGCCGGTCACGGTCTGCGTCCCGGCGGCGATCAGCACGAACACCAGCGAGGCGGTGACGACAAAGGCGATGACCTGGTTCCGGGTCGCCGCCGACACCGCCGCGCCGATCGCGAGGATCGCCCCGGCCATCAGCCAGCTGCCGATATAGCTGGCGAGGATCACGCCGTTATCGGGGTCGCCGAGGAACCGCACGGTCAGCCAGAACGGGAAGGTCAGGGCGAGCGCGATCCCGACGAAGAGCCAGGCGGCGAGGAACTTTCCCATCACCGCCTCCGAAAGCCGGATCGGCAAGGTGAGGAACAATTCGATCGTGCCGCTCTTGCGCTCCTCGGCCCACAGCCGCATCGACACCGCCGGGATCAGCACCAGGTAGAGCCAGGGATGGAAGGTGAAAAAGGATTGCAGGTCGGCCTGGCCGCGCTCGAAGAAATCGCCGACGAAAAAGGTCAATACCCCCGCGAGCACGAGAAAGATGACGATGAAGACATAGGCGAGCGGTGTCGCGAAATAACCCGCCAGCTCGCGGCGGCAAATGGTCAAGGTGTTTCGGATCAATGTGTAAGCGCCTGCTTTATGAATTCATTTCTCAATTCGTCACCCCCGCGCGGGCGGGGGTCCGGGGGCGGTCGTTCCGTCGCCTGCCCAGGGTTCCCGCTCTCGCGGGAATGACGATGCTAAGACGCAGCAATGTCCGATCCTGGCGCGGTGATAGCGCGGAACACCTCGTCGAGCCGGCCGCGCTCGACGGAGAAGCCGCCGATCCGCCAGTCACGCCCCTCGGCCAGTTCGGCGATGTCGGCGGCGATCGAGGCATGCTCGCGCGGCAGCACGATGAGGGCGCGGCCGTCGTCCGCGGTCTCGATCGCGGCGATGTCGGCGAGCGCCGCGAGGTCGGCGCGGATGCGCGGCTCGTTCGCCGGCTCGATCTCCAGCCGCACCGCATTGTGATAGCGCGAGCGCGCCGCGAGCTCGCCCGGCGTGCCGTCGGCGAGAATGCGGCCGCGGGCGATGATGATCGCCCGGCTGCACACCGCCTCGACCTCCTCCAGGAGATGCGTCGAGATGATGATCGCCTTTTCCGAGCGCATCGCCGCGAGGATGCCGCGCATCTCGTATTTCTGGTTGGGGTCGAGCCCATCGGTCGGCTCGTCGAGGATCACCACCGGCGGGTCGTGGATCAGCGCCTGCGCGACGCCGACGCGGCGGCGAAACCCCTTCGACAGCGTCTCGATGCGCTGCTCGTAGACCTCGTTGAGATGCACCAGCTCGACGATGTGATTGATGCGCGCCGTCGCTTCCTCGCCGCGAAAGCCGCGGATATGCGCGACGAAGCGCAGGAAATCGGCGACAGTCATGTCCGGATAGGCGGGCGCGCCCTCCGGCAGATAGCCAAAGCTGCGCTTGGCGGCGAGCGGCGCGTCGGCGATGTCGTGGCCGCAGATCACCGCCGTGCCGCGATCGGGCGCGAGAAAGCCGGTGGCCATCTTCATCGTCGTCGACTTGCCGGCGCCATTGGGGCCGAGAAAACCCAGCACCTCACCTCGCGCAACCGTGAACGAGACGTCGTCGACTGCCACCAAAGGGCCGAAATTCTTGTGGAGATTGCGGATTTCGAGCATTCCCACCCCCGCGCGGCGAGTCTCACGATCCCGTCGCGCAGCAAGACGGGGCGCATGATAGCAAGCGCGAGCCCGATCCGATACCGAGGCTCCGAACCCTGCGGGTGGCGGCGATGATCCGCCGCATCCGCTTGGCCAGCGGGCTGGTGATGCTCGCCTACGTCACGATGCACCTGCTCAACCACGCGCTGGGCCTCGTGTCGATCCCGGCGATGGGCTGGGCGCTGGCAGGGGTGGTCTTTCCCATCTGGTCGTTCCCGCCGATGCAGGCGGCGCTCTACGGCAGCTTCGCCGCGCATTACGTGCTGGCGCTGTGGGCGCTGTGGCAGCGCCAGACGCTGCGCCTGCACGGCAGCGAATACCTGCAATTGGCGCTCGGCTTTGTGTTGCCGATCCTGGTCGCGTCGCATGTCGTCGGCACGCGGGTCGCCGACAGCTTCTTCGGCACCTACGACCTGTTCTACGAGCGCGTCCTCTACAACTACTTCGTCGGCTCGCCGCTCAAAGGCTATCTGCAGCTGGCGGCCCTGGTCGTCGCCTGGACCCACGCGATGCTGGGCCTGCATTTCTGGCTGCG
>JASHUW010000200.1 GCA_030039815.1 Alphaproteobacteria bacterium | reverse complement strand
GATTAACCGGCGCAACGTTGCCTGATTGCAACTCTTCTGGCATGTTCCGGCCAATCCGACCCGCCCCCGCTGACGGCGGGTTTTTCTTACGCACCCTTTGGGAGAAACGACCAGAATGTCCGCTGCCTATATCCTGGTGATCGCCTGCGGCGTCGTGGCGCTGCTGTATGGGTTCATCACCAGCCGACAAGTGCTAGCCGCCGATGCCGGGACGGCGCGGATGCAGGAGATTTCCGCCGCCGTGCAAGTCGGCGCGAGTGCCTACCTCAACCGGCAGTACCGCGCGATCGCGATGGTTGGGGTGGTGATCCTCATCATCCTCGCCGTGACGCTCGGCTGGCGTGTCGGGCTCGGCTATCTGATCGGCGCGGTGCTGTCGGGCGCCGCCGGCTATATCGGCATGAACGTGTCCGTGCGCTCCAATGTGCGCACGGCGCAGGCGGCGCGCGAAGGGCTCGCGGCGGGGCTCAGCATCGCCTTCAAGGCCGGCGCGGTGACCGGGCTGCTGGTCGTCGGGCTCGGCATTCTCGGGGTGTCGCTCTATTACTTCTTCCTGCGCGCGACGGTGCCGGGCAGCGATTTGCGCACCGTGCTCGAAGCGATGGTGGCGCTGGGCTTCGGCGCTTCGCTGATCTCGATCTTCGCGCGGCTCGGCGGCGGCATCTTCACCAAGGGCGCCGATGTCGGCGCCGACATCGTCGGCAAGGTTGAGGCCGGCATCCCCGAGGACGATCCGCGCAACCCTGCGGTGATCGCCGACAATGTCGGCGACAATGTCGGCGACTGCGCCGGCATGGCGGCGGACCTCTTCGAGACCTACGCGGTCACCATCGTCGCGACGATGCTGCTTGCCAACATCTTCTTCCAGCCGCCGCTGCGCGACACCATCATGCTGCTGCCGCTGGTGATCGGCGGCGTCTGCATTGTCGCCTCGGTGATCGGCACGTATTTCGTGCGGCTGGGCGCCGACCAGGGAATCATGAAGGCCCTCTACAAGGGCCTCATCGCCACCGGCATCCTCTCGATCATCGCTATCGCCGTGGTGGTGGGCTGGCTCATCGGCTTTCAGCAGGCCCTGCCCATGACCACCGGTGCGATCACCGGCTGCGATGTGCTCAGCTGCGCGGTCGTCGGCCTGGTGGTGACCGGGCTCATCGTCTGGATCACCGAGTATTACACCTCGACCGAATATCGGCCGGTGCGCAGCATCGCGCAGAGCTCGACGACGGGCGACGGCACCAACGTCATCCAGGGGCTCGCCGTGTCGATGGAGGCGACGGCGATGCCCGTGGTGGTGATCTGCGTCGGCATCGTCGTGTCGTACATCGTTGCCGGTCTTTTCGGCATCGCCATCGCCGCGACGACCATGCTGGCGCTGGCCGGCATGGTGGTCGCGCTCGACGCCTACGGCCCGGTGACCGACAATGCCGGCGGCATCGCCGAGATGGCCGACCTCCCGGCGGAGGTGCGCAAGACCACCGATGCGCTGGACGCGGTCGGCAACACGACGAAGGCGGTCACCAAGGGTTACGCGATCGGCTCAGCGGGGCTCGCCTCGCTCGTGCTGTTCGCCGCCTACACCGAGGATTTGAAACACTATTTCCCGGGCCTCGACGTGCGCTTCGCGCTCCAGGATCCGTATGTGGTGATCGGCCTCTTCCTCGGCGGTCTGTTGCCGTACCTGTTCGGGGCGCTCGGCATGACCGCTGTCGGCCGCGCGGCCGGCGGCATCGTCAACGAGGTGCGCCGACAGTTCCGCGAGATCCCCGGCATCATGCAGGGTACCGCGAAGCCGGATTACGGCCGCGCCGTCGATATGCTGACCAAGGCCGCGATCCGCGAGATGATCTTGCCCTCGCTGCTGCCGGTGCTCGCGCCGATCATGCTCTACATTGTCATTTCGGCGGTGGCGGGGCGCGCGGCGGCGTTTGGCGCATTGGGCGCGATGCTGCTGGGGACGATTGTCACCGGACTTTTCGTCGCGATCTCGATGACCTCAGGCGGCGGCGCGTGGGACAACGCCAAGAAATACATCGAGGAAGGCCATCATGGCGGCAAGGGCTCCGACGCGCACAAGGCCGCGGTGACGGGCGACACGGTCGGCGACCCCTACAAGGACACCGCGGGGCCAGCGGTCAACCCGATGATCAAGATCACCAATATCGTCGCGCTGCTGCTGCTCGCTATCCTCGGCGGCTGGGCGCACTGAGCCCGGCCGCGCCGGGCACGTTATTGTGACGGCCCGGGGTTGACGGCTGGCGCCGTGCCGCCACCGCCGCCGAACCGGCCGATATTGCCGAGCAGCTGCTCCATGAACGACAGCTCGCGGCCGGGCGCCGGAGTCGCGCCTGGCGCCGGATTGATGTGTTCGGCGTCGGCCATGGTCTTGTGGCCGATATCCTTGACGATGCCGTTGTCGGTAAAGTCGATGACGAAGACCTGCTGGTCGAGCACCTCGGGCGAAAAGAACGCTACCTGCTTGGTCTTGCGGCTGATGTAGTACCACGTGTCGTCGTCGAACGTGCTTTCGCTCGACGGGCTGCCGAGAATTTTGACGACCTGTTCCTTGGTCGTGGTCCCGGGCTTGATCTCGGCGAGCTTGTCGGGGTCGGGCAGATTGCCGCGCTGGTCTTCGCTGACCACGCATCCGGCCAGCAGAAGCGCCAGAACAACAGCCACCGGTCGCAGGGCATGCCCCGCGCACTTTCGATTGAAACGCTTGCCGATGAGCCCCATCTTTCGCGCTGACTTAAATCGAGGGGCGGTCGCTGTCAACGTATCGCCTTGCCGCATTCGCCCGACACGGCGCGGCGCCGACGCCTCATCCGCAGGGGATTAAGCCTGAACTTGCCGTTTCGCCGCAACCCCGTCCGCGCCGCCGCCGAGCATGCCTATCGGTTGGTCGTCGAGCAGTCCCGACGCCCCGAATTCTTCGCCGCGCTCGGCGTTCCCGACACGCTGGACGGGCGGTTCGAGGTGATTTGTCTCCATGCCTTCCTGTATCTGCACCGCCTGAAGGCCGAGGGCGCGGCCGCCGCGGTGCTCGGCCAGAGCTTCTTTGACTGGATGTTCGCCGATTTCGACCGCTCGTTGCGCGAGATTGGCACTGGCGACCTCAGCGTCGGCCGCCAGGTGAAGCGCATGGCCGAGGCGTTTTACGGCCGCATCCGGGCGTATGAAGACGGGCTGGCAGAAGGCGATGCGGCCTTGACCGCCGCGCTCGCCCGCAATCTCTACGGCACCGCGGCCGCGAGCCACGAGCAGCTTGCACGGGTCGCCGCCTATTTGCGGCGGGAGGTGATGCATCTTGCGAACCAGTCCGCGGCGCTGCTGCTCGCCGGGACCGTGACGTTTGCTTCGCCATGAGCGCGGCGCCGGAATTCTCGCGGCTCGTGCCGCTAACCCGCCTTGGCGGCGAATCCTACCGACAGGAAATCGCCGCGAGCGAGAGCGAACGCGAGGCGCTGGCGCGGCGCTTCGGACTGCTGTCTCTGGATCGTCTGACGGCGGCCGTCGAGCTGACGCGCGAGCCAAGCGGAACGATCCTGCTCACCGCGTCGTTCGAGGCGGTGTTCGCACAGGAATGCATCGTCACGCTCGATCCGGTCGCCGGCAGCGTCGCCGAGCGATTCCAGCTCCGCTATGGTCGGCCGGAAGCCGAGGAGAACGCGCCGTCCGGCGATGACGACCCGGCATTCGAGCCGTTGACCGGCGAGGCGATCGATATCGGCGAAGCGGTGGCGCAGGAGTTCTCGCTCGCCCTGCCGCCATTCCCGCGCGCGCCCGACGCGGTCATCGAAATCGACGATCCGGAGACGCCCGAAGATGGGCCGTTTTCCGCGCTCGACAAGTTCCGCCGCGAGCGGTCGCAATAATGCAATGAAGCCGCGCCGCCGTCGTAGTTGCCGCCGCTGCCGATTTTGGCTAGATGTCTCGGTTCTCGGCTCCGAGATCAACGAGTAGACAATGGCCGTCCCGAAGAAAAAAGTATCGCCGTCGCGTCGCAATATGCGGCGCTCGCACCACAGACTGCAGGCGCCGGCTTATGCCGAATGTCCGAATTGCGGCGAACTGAAGCGACCGCATCATTTGTGCGAATCTTGCGGCTATTATGACAGCCGCGAAGTGGTGCCGGCGGAGCCGGCAACCGCCTGATCGGCGACTTTAAACGCGAGGCGCGGCTCCGGTGAGCGGCCCGATCACGATCGCCCTGGATGCGATGGGCGGCGACCGCGCGCCGGATATCGTGCTGCGCGGTGCCGACATCGCGCTCGAGCGTCATCCGGGAGCGAAATTCCTGCTGTTCGGGGTGGAGAGCAAGGTCGCGCCGCTCTTGGCGCAATTGCCGCGCCTCGCCAAGGTCGCCTCGCTGCACCATACCGACGAAATCGTCGCCGGCGACGACAAACCGTCGCAGGCGCTGCGCGCCGGGCGCGGCACCAGCATGCGCCTGGCGATCGATGCGGTGGCCGACGGCCGTGCCGATTGCGTCGTCTCGGCCGGCAATACCGGCGCGCTGATGGCGATCGCGAAATTCGTGCTGAAGACGCTGCCGGGCATCGACCGGCCGGCGATCGCGACCTTCTACCCGACGCTGCGCGGCGAGAGCGTGATGCTCGATCTCGGGGCCAATATCGAGTGCGACGCGGAAAACCTGGTGCAGTTCGCGCTGATGGGCGATGCGTTCGCGCGCAGCGTGCTCGGCATCGTCGAGCCGACGGTGGGACTGCTCAATGTCGGCTCCGAGGATTTGAAGGGCAACGACGCGGTGCGTGGCGCCGCGGCCCGGTTGCGCGGCGGGCTCACGCCGATCCATTTCCATGGCTTTGTCGAGGGCGACGACATCGGCGCTGGAACCGTCGATGTCATCGTCACCGACGGCTTCACCGGCAACGTGGCGCTGAAGACCGCCGAAGGCACCGCCAAGCTTTTTGCCGAAGGGCTGCGCGCGGCGTTTCACCACTCGCCGATGGCACGGTTCGGCTATCTCTTCGCCCGCGGCGCGATGCGGAAATTCCGCGAGCGCTTCGACCCGCGGCGTTATAATGGCGCGATGTTCCTCGGCCTGCGCGGCATCGCGGTCAAGAGCCACGGTTCGACCGACGCGTTCGGCTTCGCCAATGCGATCGGCGTGGCGATCGACATGAAGCTGAACGGCTTTCTCGAAAAGATCCGCGCCGATTTGGCGCGGCTCAACACCGCGGCGCCGGCGCCGCAGCCTGCGGCGCTGTAGTAGCGCATGATCTTCCGCTCTCAGGTCGCCGGCTGCGGGGGCTATCTCCCCGAGCGGGTGATGACCAATGACGAGCTGGCGCGGCGGCTCGACACTTCCGATGAATGGATTCGCCAGCGCACCGGGATCGGCGAGCGGCGCATCGCCGCCGAGGGTGAGCTGACCTCGGACCTGGCATTCGTCGCCGCCCGCCGGGCGCTCGAGCGCGCAGGGATGAGCGGCAGCGATCTCGATCTGATCGTGCTGGCCACCGCGACCCCCGATCACACCTTCCCCGCGACCGCGACCAGGGTGCAGGCGCGGC
>JASHUW010000199.1 GCA_030039815.1 Alphaproteobacteria bacterium | reverse complement strand
GTGAAGTAGGCGGTGAATATGGATTTTAACCCGTGTGGGGCGGCCGCTTAGCCCCTCTCCCGCATTGCGGGAGAGGGTGCCGAGCGCCCTCGGCGCGAGGCGGGTGAGGGCTGCCACGCTCCAGGCCGCGACTATGCCCTCTTAATTCCAAACCCGCCCGCCCCGCCTCGAAAATTTATGCCCTTCCGCCCTTCTCTGTCGGCATCGAGCAGAGGTCGATGACTATGGCGGAGCTTTATCTTCGAGATCCGGATGTTTGGCGCATGCCGCCGGCAGCGGCGCGGCCCGACGATCCGCGGTTCATCGTCGCCGCCAATATCGCCGCCGGCTGGCTTTATGAGATCGCCGGCCCGTTCTTCTGGGGCGCGCTGATCCTGTTGTTCGTGCTAGTCGCGCCGCGCTGACCCGCCGCCGGACCGGCGCGGCGCCCCCGCGCCTCAGCGGTAGTTGCCGACCTCGGCCCACACCCCCGCGACCGCCTCGCGCGCGGCCTTGGACATGAGGCCGGCATCGTTGGCGATCGTCGTCAGCCGGAAACCCATCTTGATCATCCGCGCCGCATAGGCCGGCTGGCCGCAATGGATGCCGGGATAGATGCCGCGCTTCTTGCACGCCGCCAACACCACCTCGTACATGCCCAATTGTTCGGCATCCTCGGAATCGAGCGCCGGCGTCTTCCCCATCGAAAAGGCGAGATCGCTCGGGCCGATATAGATCGCGCTGATCCCCGGCACGTCGAGGATCGCGTCGATGTTCTCGACCGCCTGGCGCGTCTCGATCATCGGAATGACCAGCACCTCGTCATTCGCGGTCTTCTGGTAGGTGCCGGCGACGCCATAGGTCGCGGCCCGGATCGGCCCGTTGCTGCGCGCGCCTTTCGGCGGGTAGAGCGCGTAGGAGACCAGCGCCCGCGCCTCCTCCGGCGAATTGATCATCGGGCAGATCACACCGTAGGCGCCGGCGTCGAGCACCTTGCCGACGATCCCCGGCTCGTTCCATGGCACGCGCACCAGCTTTGTGACCGGAAACCGATCCATCGCTTGAAAGCACTGCACCATCGTCTGGTAGTCCTGAACGCCGTGCTGCATGTCGACGGTGATACTGTCCCAGCCGCACTGCGCCATGACTTCGGCCGAGAACCCCGACGGGATCGCCAGCCAGCCATTGACCGCCGCCTTGCCGGCCTGCCACCGCTCTTTCAACTTGTTCTCGGCCATCTCGCTTCCTTTCGCTTCCTTGAATGCGCGCCTCGCCAAGCGAAGCCCAATTCGCGCGAAACGATGGTACTCCGCATTTCCCGATGATGGGAACCGCCTGACCGGAAGCCCAGGGGTGCGGCGATGCTCAACAAAGGCCGGCGGCTTGCGCGACCAGGAACAGCCCGGTCGCGACGATGATGCCTCCGATGGCGCGCGCGACGCGCTCGCCGGCTGGTGCCAAACGCTCGGCGGTGATCGCCATCGTCACCAAGGCCATCGCGCGCAAATCCATGATGCCCACGACCAGGAGGATCGCGGTCAGCCCGGCACAGCAGGAGCCGCAATGAAGACCGAGGCGCACGCCATGTCGCCAGGCCGCCAGGACGCCCGCCGGCATCATGCAGCCGTGCCCCGCCGCCTCCCGGCAGCAAGCAAGGTGATGCGCCTTCCACGCCGTGAATTGGAGCGCGCCCGCAGCCAGCACAACCGCGCCGACCGCGACCGGCACGGCGGCCGCCAACGCCGGCGCCGCCATCTCGATCGCCGCCAGTGCGCGCCCCAGCAGGAAGACCGCCATGCCGAACGCGGCCGACACGCTGAAATATCCCACGCCGGCCAGCGCCGTCAGCAAACCCAACCGCCGTTCCGCGGCGCCAGCGACCGCGTGGCGATAGCGCCACAGCATCGGGAGCAATGACGGCAGCATCATCGCCGCCGTCATCGCAATCCACATCCCGAGGAACGACACCGCGGCTTCCGCCCAGGTCTCGCCGCACATCCGCGTCCATGTCGCCGACAGCATCCAGCCGCCCGGCATCGGCACCTCGCCCATCGCCGCCATGGCCGCGCACCGCGAGATCGTGACCGCCGCGCCGGTCACGAAGACCAGGGCCGAGACGCCGAGGAAGGCGTGTTCGGAAACTGTCGGGCGTG
The DNA here is from genome assembly GCA_030039815.1 of Alphaproteobacteria bacterium. Classification (GTDB taxonomy): domain Bacteria; phylum Pseudomonadota; class Alphaproteobacteria; order ATCC43930; family CGMCC-115725; genus DATARH01. The sequence continues at coordinate 3,375 of JASHUW010000199.1, read as the reverse complement.
ACATGCCATACCTCCCGAAAACGGACATGGCTTCGCTCAACGCTCGTATTCGTCGTGGCGGCGCCACCAAGGACCCGCTGTCTGGTTGCGCCCCTTGGGAGCGCGGTCAAGCCACCGGTAGGTGCTCCAGATCGCATCGACGCCGCGCGCATAGGCCGAATAGGTGTGGTAGACGACGCCGTCCTCGAGCACGAAAGCGCTCATGCCCGGCCGGTCGCGCGAGAAGGTGGGTACATCGGTTCCGCAGCTGGCGGCAAACCGGGCGAGTACTGGCGAAACCTGAGCCGCATCCATGACGTGCCCGCCGCGCCCGTAATTGTACTCGACGTTCCCCTCGCGCTGCTGCTCCTCAGTGAACGAGATGTTGAAGTCGAAATTGAAGTCGCTGCCGAACGAAGACGCCCACGGAAACGTCCAGCCCATCCGGCGCTTGTACGCCCGCAGCTTCGGCAGCGGCGCCCGCGACACCGCCCACAGCATCACGTCGTGATTGGCGAGATGCACGACGGAGCCGTTGAAACCGTCGGCGATCATCGAGCAAGAGGGACATCCCGCCGACCAGTCGGGCCCGAACATGAAGTGGTAGACGAGGAGCTGCGAGCGCCCTTGGAACAGGTCCGCCAGCGCGGCGCTGCCCTCGTCGGTGTCGAAGCGATACGTCTTGTCGATCCGCACCCACGGCAGCGCCATGCGTTGCCGTGTCAGCTCATCGTCGCGCCGCGTCAGCTCCTTTTCCGCCTTGAGCAGCTCGATCCGCGCCGCCAGCCACTCTTCGCGTGTTCCCGTCGGGTGTGCGGGCATCGCTTTCTCCTTTCGTCGTGTTTCGCCGTTCATCATTTCGTGTGACGGCGCGCTTGCCGATAGTCATGAGTTAGATTGGCGGCGTGGTTCAACGGGCGGGAGTTACAAGTGTGACGGGATTCGAATGGACTCCCTGATCACGGCAGCCGCGCGAGCGCTTGCTGCGGGCGATCCGCTCGGCGCGTTGAACCGCGTCGCGCTGCGGGACGACGCGCCGGCGCTGGCGCTGCGCGGCACCGCCATGGCGCAGCTCGGCGATCTCGATCGGGCGAAGACGCTCTTGCGGCGTGCCGCCCGCGCCTTCGGCCCCAGGGAAGTCGTGGCCCGCGCGCGGTGCATCGTCGCCGAGGCCGAGATCGCGCTCGTCTCGCGCGACCTCGGCTGGCCGGCGAAGGCGCTTGACGCGGCACGGGCCGCGCTCGAAGCGCATGGCGACCGAGTCAACGCGGCATATGCGCGATATCTCGAAGTCCGGCGGCTAGTGTTGATCGGGCGCCTCGACGCGGCAGAGGCCGGGCTCGCCGAACTCGACCCCACGCCTTTTCCGCCCGCTTTACGGGCCGCGCATGAACTGGTCGCCGCCGGGATCGCGATGCGCTCCCTGCGGACGCAGGCGGCGCGTGCCGCGCTGGGCCGGGCCCGGGAAGCCGCGCGTCAGGCGGACATCCCCGGTTTGACCGCTGAGGTCGAAAGCGCGTCGCTTCTACTCAATTCGCCCGCCGCGCGCCTCATCGCGCGCGGCGAGGAACGTCCTCTGCTGCTCGACGAGGTCGAAAAATTGCTTGCGTCGAAAGCCCTCGTCGTCGACGCGTGCCGCCACGCCGTGCGCGACGAGGTCAGCGTCGTTTCGCTTGTCACCCGTCCGGTGCTGTTCGCGATCGCCCGCGCGCTGGGCGAGGCGTGGCCGGGGGACGTGCCTCGGGGTGCGTTGCTCGCGCGTGCCTTCGGCGCGAAATTCGCCGATGAATCGCACCGCGCGCGCCTTCGCGTGGAGGTCGGGAGGTTGCGCGCGATGCTGCGTTCACTGGCGAGCGTCAGTGCCACGGCGCGCGGGTTTGCGCTGACGCCGCGCGGCGAACGCGAAGTTGTCGTGTTGGCGCGACCGGTCGAGGAACAGCATGCGGCCGTGCTTGCCTTCCTGGCGGATGGCGAATCATGGTCGAGCTCGGCTCTCGCCGTCGCGCTCGGCGCCAGCCAGCGCACCATCCAGCGCGCGCTCGACTCGCTCGCGGCAGCCGGCAAGGTGCAGTCATTCGGCCGCGGGCGTGCACGGCGTTGGATGACCCCGCCGCTGCCTGGATTCGCGACGACCTTGTTACTCCCCGCCCCGCTGCCGGGCGGCTAGGATGGCGGCATGAAGCGATCAGCCGCCGAAATCCTTCGCGAATACGGCCCCTTTCCCGGCGTCGATGCCGTCCACGGGGTCACCTATGACGGAGAGAACGTCTGGTTTGCCGTCGGCGACAAGCTCAACGCTCTCGATCCGGGCAGCGGTGAGATTCGGCGCTCGATCGATGTCGCCGCCCATGCCGGAACGGCGTTCGACGGCCGGCACCTGTTTCAGATCGCGGAGGATCGCATTCAGAGGGTCGATCCACAGACGGGAAGTGTGCTCGCGACGATCCCCGCACCCGGCGGCGGCGCCGTTTCGGGGCTGGCCTGGGCGGAAGGCGCGCTTTGGGTCGGGCAGTACCGGCAACGAAAGATCCATCAACTCGATCCGCAGACCGGAGCCATCCGTCGCACCATCCAGTCCAATCGTTTCGTCACCGGTATCACCTGGGTCGACAACGAGCTCTGGCATGCCACCTGGGAAGGCGACGAGAGCGAGCTGCGGCGGCTCGATCCGCAAACTGGAGAGGTGTTGGAAAGCCTCGATATGCCGCCGGGAATGGGCGTGTCGGGTCTCGAATCCGATGGCAGCGACCGGTTCTTCTGCGGCGGCGGCAGGAGCGGCAAGGTGAGAGCCGTCCGGCGACCGAAGCAGGCTTCCAGAGCCCGCGACCGCTACCCGGATCGACCGCGGCCGGCCCATCTCCCTGATGGTGCGGGTGAAGGGACTTGAACCCCCACTTCCTTACGGAAAGCAGATTTTGAGTCTGCCGCGTCTACCATTCCGCCACACCCGCATGCGCTGATCGACGACCGGCCGGACTATAACCCCGGGACTTAGATCGGCAAGAGCAGTTGCTCCCGTTTCGCCGGTCGAGGCTTAACGGAGGCACCGCTCGGCGGGTCTTCGAGCTCGCCACGCGCGACGATCTTGAGTCGTTCGGGCGGCAGCGGCCGTTGCAGCCCGAGCACCTCGTCGACCGGCGCGCGAAGCCAAACATCGCGTTCCTCCTCTGTCGCCAGCATCACCGGCATCGCCTTTGAATGTATTGGCCGCACGATATCGTTTGGCTGAGTGGTGAGAAAACCGAAGAGCCGATGTTCGCCCCGCTCCTTCCCGCGTTCGCCGCGCCATGGCCGCCAAATACCGGCAAAAGCGAAAAGCGGCCGGTCGTCATCCAGCGCGAACCAATACGGGATTTTGGGCCGAGAATCAGTCCATTCGCAGAAGGAATTGGCAGG
>JASHUW010000198.1 GCA_030039815.1 Alphaproteobacteria bacterium | reverse complement strand
CACGCCGCTGATGGTTGCCGGCCCGGCGATCGTGGCGGCGGGCGCGTTGTGGTGGTACCTGACCAGCGGTCGCTACGTCGAAACCGACGACGCCTATATCCAGGCGGCGCGCACCGTCATCAGCGCCGACGTGTCCGGCCGCATCCTCAGCATCGAGGTTCACGACAACCAGCGCGTCACCAAGGGGCAGGTGCTCTACCGCATCGACCCCGCCTATCTGCAGGCCGCGCTCAACGACGCGAAGGCGCAGCTCGGCATCGCCCGGCTGCAGGTCGAGGCGCTGAAAGCGACCTATCAGCAGAAGCTCGCCGAAAACAAATCGGCGCAGGAAACCCTGGATTACAGCCAGCGCGAATACGATCGGCAAAAGAAGCTGCTCGCGTCGGGCGTCTCGTCGCAGGCACAGTTCGACCAGGCCTCGAACGCGCTCGAAGTCGCCCGCCAGCGTGTCGCCTCGACCCAACAGGACATCGAGAACACGCTGGCGCAACTGGGCGGCAATCCGGACATCCCGGTCAACGAGCACCCGATGGTGCAGCGCGCCCAGGCCGTCGTCGACCAGAAGCAGATCGACGTCGACGATACGGTGGTGCGCGCGCCCGAAAACGGCACTGTCACCAAGGTCGAGCAGCTGCAGGTCGGCGATTACATGACCGCCGCGACGCCGGTGTTCTCGCTGATGTCGGACCGGCTGTGGGTCGAGGCCAACTTCAAGGAAACCGAATTGACCCATATGCGACCGGGCCAGGACGCGACCGTCGAGGTCGATACCTATCCCGATGTCGAGTTCCACGCGAAGGTGCAAAGCCTCAGTCCCGGCACCGGCCTCACCTTCTCGCTGCTGCCGCCGGAAAACGCCACCGGCAACTGGGTCAAGGTGGTTCAGCGCCTGCCGGTGCGGCTGGCGCTCGAAAATCCCGACTCCGACCGGCCGCTTCACGCCGGACTGAGCGCGACGGTCGAGGTCGATACGCATTACCGCCGCCCCTGGCTCGCATGGCTGCAACGGGGCTATGATCGCCTGTTCGGAACGGTGCGGGCGGCTGAGACAAAATAATGCCGGGCAGGGGGGGAACGGCGAGCTCGCTGGCGGCGCTCGCGGGGGTGGCATTGCTGCTTGCTGCGTGCAAGCAGGGGCCGGACTTCTTTTCACCCCGGCCGCCGGAGGAAACGGGCTATACGGCGCCTGACGCGGCGACGCCGCCACCGGACGCGCCCGGCGTCAAGAGCCGCGCGGCGCAGCGCGTCGCGATGGGCGACAAGGTCAAGGACGATTGGTGGACGCTGTTCCACTCGCGACCGCTCGACGGCGTGATGCGCGAGGGGTTTGCCGGCAGCCCGACCATCCAGCAAGCCACCGCGACCCTCGCCCAGGGACGCGAGTTGACCGTCGCCGCCGCGGGAGGATTGCTGCCGCAGGTCGACCTCAACGCCGAGGTCGGCCGGCAGGCGGTCAACGTCGAGATCAGCGGCGTCAACCGTCCCGCCATCCCGGTCAACCTCTACGGTGTCGGGCCGACGGTCAGCTATACGCTCGACGTGTTCGGCGCGCTGCGCCGCACCGTCGAGGCGCAATCGGCGCAAGCCGATGTCGACGATTATCAGCTCGCCGCGGCCTATCTCGCGCTGAGCGGCAACATCACGACGCAGGCGATCACCATCGCCGGCCTGCACGCCCAGATCAAAACCGTCAACGACATCCTCGCCGACGACCAAAAGAACCTCGACCTTGTCAAGACGGCGCAGGCGGGCGGCACCGCGACGATGGTCGACGTCACCACGGCGCAGACCCAGCTCAACAACGACCGCACGCTGCTGCCGCCGCTGCGCCAGCAGCTGAGCGTCGCGCGCGATGCGATCACCGTCTATGTCGGCAAGACGCCGGCCGACTGGTCGCCGCCCGACTTCGACCTCGACACGCTGACCTTGCCGGCGGTCGTGCCGGTGAGCCTGCCATCGGCGCTGGTGCGCCAGCGGCCCGACATCCTCGCCGCCGAGGCGCAGCTCCATGTCGCCGCCGCGCAGCTCGGCATCGCCACCGCCAATCTCTACCCGAAATTCACGCTGACCGCCGCTTTCACCCAGACGGCGACGGACATCAACAACCTCACCGGGCCGTTTGTCGGCTGGAGCACGCTCGGCAGCATGGCGGCGCCGATCTTCCACGGCGGCACGCTGACCGCGCAGCAGCGCGCTGCGAAGGACGCGCTCGATGCCGCCTGGGCGGCTTACCGGCAGACCGTGCTCCAGGCGTTCGGCCAGGTCGCCGACCAGCTGCAGGCGCTGGCGCATGACGACGAAGCGGTGAAGAGCCAACTCGCCGCGCTGGCCTCGGCCAATCAGGCGCTGAAGCTTGCGCGGCTTAGCTACCAGGCCGGCAACTCGACCTTGCTGCAACTGCTCGACCCCGAGCGGCAGCGCGAGCAGGCGGTGCTCGGCCTGGTACGCGCCGAGACGCAGCGGCTCAGCGACACCGCACAGCTCCTCGTCGCGCTCGGCAGCGGCTGGTGGAATACGCCTCCCGCGCAGCCGGGGCCCGAGCCCAACCCGCACGCCCTGGTGCCCGGCTCGCCGACCTCGGCGCCCAAGCTGCCGGCAACCCAGGCGCCCGACGACGGCCCGTTCTGGGAGAAGTGGTTCAAAAACTGACGGCTCGTCGGGTTTACGCTAAACCCGATAGGCCGTGAGCGATTTCGCCACTCTTGCCGACGCCATCGCCAGCCGCGAGTTCTGGCAGATCGTCGCGTTGTCGCTGTCCGTGAGCCTGTCGGCAAGCGCCGCGGCGACCGTTCTTGGCCTGCCGCTGGGCGCAGCATTGGCGATCTGGCGGTTTCCCGGGCGCGGCGCGATCGTGGTCGGCGCCAATGCGCTCTTGGGTTTGCCGCCGGTCGTCGTCGGTCTCGCCCTCTATCTTGTGCTGTCGCACTCGGGGCCGCTCGGCGGGCTGGGGCTGCTGTTCACCCCGGCGGCGATGGCGGTCGCCCAGGCGGTGCTGGCCCTGCCGATCGTCACCGCCCTGGCGCATCGCGCCGCGCTGGATTGCTGGATCGCCTATGGCGACGCGCTGCTCGATCTCGGCGCCAGCAAGCGCCGCGCGGTGCCGGCGATCATCGCGATGGCGCGCGCGCCGATGCTCACCGCGGCCCTCGCCGGGTTCGGCCGCACCGTCTCGGAAGTCGGCGCGATCATCATCGTCGGCGGCAATATCGCCGGCTACACGCGGACGATGACGACCGCGATCGTGCTCGAAACCGACATGGGCAATTTGCCGCTGGCGCTGGGTTTGGGATTGGTTCTGATCGGCCTGACGACGATGATCTGCGCCGGCGCCTTTGTCTTGACCGGGCGCTCGAACGAATAGGGGGACGCCGGATCATGCGAAGGTCGTGGCTCGGCTTTGCGGCCGTGCTGTTTTTCTCCCCTCTCGCCCATGCCGCCGATACGCCCGCGCCGGCCGCCGACAAGACAATCGTCCTCGCCTCGACGACATCGGTCGACAATTCGGGGCTGCTCGGCGCGATCCTGCCGCAATTCACCAAGGCGACCGGGATCACGGTGCACGTGCTGGCGCTCGGCACGGGTCAGGCGCTCGACACCGCGCGCCGAGGCGACGCCGACATCGTGCTCGTGCACGACCCGGAGGCGGAGCAGAAGTTCCTCGACGACGGCAACGGCATCAATCGCAAGCAGATCGCCTGGAACGACTTCATCATCGTCGGGCCCAAGGACGACCCGGCGCATATCGAAGGCGGCCATGACGCGAAAGCCGCCTTCACCAGCATCGCCGGCAACCACGCGGCGTTCGTGTCGCGCGGCGACAAGAGCGGCACCAATGCGCTCGAACTGCGGCTGTGGAAGGCGACGGGGATCGATCCGAAAAGCGGCGCCGGCACTTGGTATCGCGATATCGGCGGCGGCATGGGGGCGGCGCTCAACGCGGCGGCCGCGATGCCCGCCTATACCCTGTCCGACCGAGGCACCTGGATCAGTTTCAAGAACAAAGCACCGCTGCGGATCATGATCGAAGGCGACCCGGCGCTGCTCAATCGCTACGACGTGATCGAGCTCAATCCGAAAACCCATGCCGCCGCGAAGCTCACCCTGGCGCACCAGCTATGGGCTTGGCTCAGCACCGATCCGGGACAGCAGGCGATCGGCGCCTATCGGCTCGGCGGCGAGGAGCTGTTTCACCCCTCGGCCGCCAATCCGAAGTAGCGCCTACCAGCGGTGCCAATAATAGTGGTGCCAGCCCCAATTCGGGTGCCAGCCCCACGGATGGCCCCAATAGGCGTGCCAATAGGGATGCCAATACGGGTGCCCGCATTGCCAGCCCCACCCGTTCCACCAGCAGGCCGCGTCGGCCGGATGCACCGTAAAAGCGCCGACCAGGACGATCGCGGCGAGGGTGCTGAGCAACAGTTTCATGGCGTCACCTTTCGGTTTCCCAAATCACTGATGCCAAGAGATACGCACCGGAGCCGTTTCATAGTTCCCGGCGGTGAAAAAAATTTGCGGCGAGGCGAAAACGGCGGCGCGGGGACTATCGGTCGACCGATCTATGCGGCGGCGAGCTGGCGCGGACGGTAGATCGAGATGTGGCCGGTGCGCGCGATCGGGGTGCTGTTGTTCGCCACGATCAGCGCGTCGAGATCGACGAACAAGTGGCCTTTATGCTCGTAATTGGCGACCACATGCGCCCGCACCGTCAGGGAATCCCCGAGCCGGGCGGCGGCAAAATGCTGAATCTTGCTGCCGACATGCATCCAGGGCCCGAGCGTCACATTCCGATTGAGCGCGAAATTGCCGATATGCGGCACCAGCACGGGGTGAAGCAGCCCTTCGCGCAGATAGAGCGGTGAGGTTTCGCGCACGTCGCCGACATATTGCGCGATCAGCTCCGGCGTCACGACGAGTGGGTCGATGCCGAGCCAGGTGCCGACGGCGAGCGAGGCTTGATCCGCCGGCGGACGGCTCGACCCCTGCGGCACGTCGCGAAAATCGGCGAGCGCTGGCGGCGACGGCGCCGCGGCGGGCAACGCCGCGGTCCCCGTCGCGCAGACGACGCCACGGCATTCGAGGCTGATATCGAGGATGCCGTCGCGTTCCGTCGCGGTGACCGTGGCGCGGTCGCCATCATACACGGGCTTGGAAAACCGGCACTCGGCGGTGCCGCGCTCGAGCCACGCCCTGCCCCAACGCTCGATCGGCAGATGCGTCATATAGGCATAGACGATCGCGCCCGGCACCAACCCGCCGCCAAAGCCGAATTTCTTGGCGACCGCGTCGTCGTGGATCTTGTTCTCCGAGGCCTTGGCGGTGTTGAAGGCCTCGACCTGGTAGAGGAGCGGAGCGCTCATGCCGCCCTCACTTGCTCTTGTCGGCGATGACCGCGTCGGTCTTCGCCAGCGGCACATGCGGCTGCTCGATGCCCGAGCGCTCGACCTGGAGGATCATCGGCGAGCGGCTGTCGCGCTGCTGCCAGCCGCGGCCCATCGCCTCGGTCAGCTCCTCGAGGGTCATGTTCGCCAGCCGCATCGGCACGCCGACCTCCTTGCCGAGGCTGACCGCGAGCGACACGTCCTTGTGCAGCAGCCGCAGCGCGAAATCGGCGGGGTCGTACTGCGCGGCGAGGAACTTGCCGAGACGGTCGAAGGTGCGAGCGCGGCCCGTGGAGCCCTGGCGCACCGCCTCCCACATCTCGAACGGGTCGACCCCGGCCTTGATGCCCATGGTGAAGACCTCGGCGAGCGCGACACTCATCATCGCGCTGGTGCAGTTGTGCACCAGCTTGACGATCGTGCCGGCGCCGATCGGCCCGATATACTTCGCCTGGTCGCCCATCGCGCCCAGTACCGCGACATGGCGGTTGAATTGTTGCTCGTCGCCCCCGACCCGGATCGCCATCTTGCCGGAAGCCGCGCCGCCCGGGCCGCCGCTGACCGGCGAATCCAGCATATAGACGTTCTTTTCGGCGAACGCGGCGTTGATCTTGCGCACCACCGACACCGAATTGGTCGACATGTCGAAATAGGCGGTGTCGGGCTTCATGCCCTCGATCAGCCCATTGGGCCCGAGCGCCACCGCCTCGACATCGGCCGGCACCGGCAGCGAGGTGAACACGACCTCGCTCTGCTCGCCGACCGCCTTCGGGCTGTCCGCCCAGATCGCGCCGTTGGCGAGATAAGGCTCGGCGGCGGCGCGGCGGAGGTCGTGCACGATGAGCTGATGCCCGGCCTTCTGCAGATTGGCCGCCATGCCCTTGCCCATCATGCCGAGCCCGATGAAACCGACCTTCATGATCTTTCCTCCAATCGAATTCCCTCTCCGCCCCTCGGGGGAGAGGGAGGGACCCGGCGCGCAGCGTCGGGGGGTGAGGTGGGCAAGCGCAGGTGGTTCCCCACCTCACCCCGTCCCTCTCCGCCCCCAGGGGCGAAGAGGGAGGCGCGTTGCCAGCGAATTAATCGCGATGCCGCAGCTGGTTGTTGACCTGGTGGTCGCCGCCGAGCCAGCGCGCGAGCTCGGAATGCGCGTCCGCCTTGCGCATCGCGTCGATCTCGGCGACGTCGGGCGGATCGCAGGTGAATTCGAGGATCATCCCGTCGGGCGAGCGGGTGTAGATCGACTTGCAGTAGCCGTGGTCGGTCTCGCGGAACGGCTCGCCCGCGGCATTGAGCCGCGCCTTCAGCTCGTCATAGGTCTGGTCGCTGGCCTTCAATGCGATGTGGTAGTGGCTGTCGACCTTGGGCGGCTCCTTGGCCTGGGTCAGCGCGTACATCTCGGGATCGGCGAACTGGAAGAACGCCAGCGCCCCGCCATCCTTGAGCCCGAAGAACGTATGGCAGAAATCGACCTCGCGGCCGAGATCGGCGCGATAGGTGCGCTCGCACCAGGTCGCGACCAGCGGGATGCCGAGGATGTCCTCGAGAAAATGACGGTTCGCCTCGTGGTCCTTCACGACATAGGCATTGTGGTGCAAGCGCAGCGGCAACTCGTCGAGCAGCTTCGTTGCGATGCGCGGTCTGGCTTCGATCGTGTCCATCGGTGTCCTCCCTGGCGCTGTTGCCGAGCATATGTCGCGCTCGGCCGCGTCGCAACGCGGAGGACACGGATCAAGGCGGCGATCCGACCCGCAAAAATGCTGCGCGTTCCGCCGATCGGCGCGGCGGGCGCGGCGCGGACGGCCCCTCCCCTTAACCGGATTCGCGTCTAAACCCTTTGATCTGGATCAGTTCGCCGACTTCACCGCGCCGCCGGCATGGAGCGCGGCGATCTCGGCGGCCGAGAAGCCCCAGTCGCGCAACACCGCGTCGGTGTGCTCGCCGCAATAGGCGGGGCGCGACGCCACCCGTGTCGGCGTACCGAGAAAACGCGGCGCCGGCCCCGGCTGGGCGACGCCGTCGATCTCCACAAAACTGCCGCGATGCGCGTTGTGCTCGTGGCGGATCGCCTCCGACATGGTCAGCACCGGCGCGAAGCAGATATCGGTCTGCTGCATGATCGCGACCCATTCGGCGCGGGTCTTCTGCTTGAAGATCTTGGCGAAGCGCTGCTGCATCGCCGGCCATTGCGCGCGGTCGGATTGCGCCGGCAGCTCTGCGCCCTCGAGCCCCGTATGGGTCAACAGCAGACGATAGAACTGCGGCTCGATCGAACCGACGGTGATGAACTCGCCGTCCTTGGTCTCGTAGACATGGTAGAAATGCGAGCCGCCGTCGGTGCGGTTGTGGCCGCGCTCTTCAACCCAGGCGCCCGAGGCGAGCGCGCCGTACATCGAGGTCATCAGCGAGGCCGCGCCCTCGACCATCGAGCAATCGATGACCTGGCCCTTGCCGCTCGCCCGGGCGCTCAGAATGCCGGCCAGCACCCCCATCGCCAGATAAAGCGCGCCGCCGCCGAAATCGCCGATCAGGTTCAAGGGCGGCACCGGCGGGCCGCCCGCCTCGCCGATCGCGGCCAGCGCGCCGGATAGCGCGATGTAGTTGATGTCATGCCCGGCGATATGCGCGATCGGCCCGTCCTGGCCCCAGCCGGTCATCCGGCCGTAGACAAGCCGCTTGTTGCGCTTGAGGCAGATATCCGGCCCGAGACCGAGGCGTTCCATGACCCCCGGCCGGAACCCTTCGATCAGCGCGTCGGCCTGGTCGACGAGCCGCAGCACCGCGTCCTGGCCGGCCTTGTTCTTGAGATCGACCGCGATGTTGCGCCGGCCGCGCAGCAGCAGGTTGAAGCGCGCGTCGTTGCCGTCGCGGTCGGTATCGCTGCCGACATTGGCGGCGCGATCGACGCGCACCACCTCGGCGCCCATATCGGCGAGCAGCATCGCGCAGAACGGCGCCGGCCCGATCCCGGCAAGCTCGACGATCTTCACCCCTTCGAGCGGTCCCATGTCGCGTCCTCTTCCCGTGGAAGGCTGGTGGCGGCGCTCCACTCTACCCGAAGCGCGCCGTTGTGGTTATCGTCCCGCGCCACGGACGTGCTGTCGAGGTGGTTATGGTCATTGATAGTGCCGCGTTGCGCGAAATGCAGGCGCCGCTCAAGGAGAAATACCGCAACGACCCGCGAGCCGCGGTGGTGACGCTGCGGGCGCATGGCGACCTCGCTGACGGCGCGATCGCCTGCAAGGTCGAGACCGGGCGAGCGCTGGTCGAGGCCGGGCTGCATCCCGCGACCGGCGGCAGCGGGCTCGAAGCATGCTCCGGCGACATGCTCTTGGAAGCGCTCGTCGCCTGCGCCGGGGTGACTCTGAAGGCGGTGGCGACCGCGATCGACTTCAAGCTCAAGGGCGGCTCGGTGAGCGCCGAGGGCGATCTCGACTTCCGCGGCACGCTCGGCGTCGATCGAGCGGCGCCGGTCGGGTTCCGCGATATCCGCCTGCATTTCACGCTCGACACCGACGAGCCCGAGGACAAGCGGGCGAACCTGCTGCGCCTCACCGAGCGCTACTGCGTCGTCCTGCAGACATTGCGCAACCCGCCGGCGACGACGGCGGACATCGCGGTAAAGGGCTAGGCGATGCGCATCGTCATCACCGGCGGATGCGGATTTCTTGGCCGGCGGCTGGCGCTGCTGCTGCTCGACAAGGGCACGAGGCTCGGCGCGATCGACGAGCTGGTGCTGTTCGACAACGCGCCCTCGGCGCTGCCGCTGCCCGACGACAAGCGCGTCTCGGTCGTCACTGGCGACATCGCCGACCGCGACACCGTCGCGAAGCTCATCGCTCCCACTGGATCAAGCTCGCGCACCGATGCGGTCTTTCACCTCGCGGCGATCGTCAGCGGCCAGGCCGAGGCCGACACCGATCTCGGCTACCGGGTCAATCTCGACGGGACGCGCGCGGTGCTCGACGCCTGCCGCGCCCTCGGTTCCCGGCCGCGCCTCGTCTTCGCCAGCTCGCTCGCGGTTTATGGCGGGGCGCTGCCGCCCGCGGTCGGCGACGACACCGCGCTGACCCCGCAAAGCTCTTATGGCACCCAGAAGGCGATCGGCGAATTGCTGGTCAACGATTACAGCCGCAAGGGATTTGTCGATGGCCGCGCGCTGCGGCTGCCGACGGTTGTCGTGCGCCCGGGGTTGCCGAACCGCGCCGCCTCGACCTTCGCCTCATCGATCATCCGCGAGCCGCTCTGCGGCAGGGATGCGGTGTGCCCGGTGTCGCCCGAGACGGTGATGGCGCTCGCGTCGCCGCGCCGCGTCGTCGCCTCGCTCGCCCATGCCCTCGACATCCCGAGCGAGGCGATCGGCCAGCACCGCACGCTGCAGCTTCCCGGCTATTCGGTGTCGGTCGGCGAGATGGCCGAGGCGCTGCGTCGCGCCGCCGGGGAGAACGCCTACAAGCGGATCGCCTGGCAGCCCGACGCGACGATCCAGGCCATCGTCGGCAGCTGGCCGCGCGAACTCCACGCGCCGCGCGCCGCGGCGCTCGGCTTCCAACCCGATGCCGGCATCGACGAGGCCGTCCGCTTCTTTATCGAGGACGACCTCGCGCTGCAGCAGGCGCTGGCGGGCTAGAGATCGGTCACTTGCGCCTGAAACGCCCCCATCTTCTCCGCCCCCGGACTTGATCCGGGGGGCTACGAATAGTTCCCACTTTTCATGGATGCCCGCGGAACTTCGTCCGTGGGCTGAAGGCCGACGGGTCAAGCCCGGCCAAGGGGGTATTGAAAATTGTTTCGAGGGCTCTTGAATAACGAACATAACATGAACATATAGCCGGAAACAACCGAATGTCGCTGTCATGTTTCGCGTGCGGGGAAAAACGGGAAGAACGGTCTACGGCTGGCTGTGCCACACCCTTTTCGGCCTGTGTCGCCTCCTGATCGGCCGTCTCCCACCTCCTGTTATTTTGCCGATAACAGGAGGAGAACAGGAGGCGAGCCTCCTGTTAATTTCCCCGATAACGGATGGTTATCAGATGGTGGACCATCTGATAAAAACCGAACAGCGCGACGTGGCGGGGCGGGGGCCGCGGCGCCCGCTTGGCCAGCCGGTCGGCGCGCTAATCGGCCGCCGCGCCCTCGGCCGCCAGGGTGTGCTCACCGGTGATGGCTTCAAGCTGGCCCACCGTCTCCTTGCCGAACAGCACGGGAATAAACGCGCCGCACAGCACGACAACAATGATCGTGCCGAAAAAGATCGTCGGGTCGCCGACATGCGGCTCCATCAGAAACGGCGCCAGCACGCCCGCGAAGATGCGGCCGAACGCCTCGCCGAACACGTTGCCGCGGCCGCGCAGCGCGGTCGGGAATTGCTCGGACAGATAGACCCGCACCACGGTGAACGACGACAACGCGGTGAAACCGAGGATGACCGCACCCGCCGTCATCATCAACGAGGCATAGTCGCCGCCGAGATGCGCGGTCGCCATCAGGACCAGACCGGGCAATGCGCCCGACAGCGAATAGGCGATCGCCCAACGCCGCCCCCAACGTTCCATCAGGAGCGCGTTGAACGCCTTGCCGGGGATGGTCGACAGAAACACGATCGTGGTGATCGCGAAGCCTGTCGTCACGCCCGAGCCCTGCTCGATGAGCGCCTTCGGCAACAGGATGGCGTTCAGGTAATAGCAGGTGCCGGCCGCCATCGCGGTGAGGATGCCGACCGTGGTCCAGCGCATCTGACCGCGCGCGAACAGGGCGCTGAACGGCGGCAGCTGCGCGCGCTGCTCATCGAGGTTCGAGCCGAGCTCCTGCACGGTCAGGTGCGGTACCTTGTCACCGCAGCGGCGAATGTACTCGTTCACGGTGTCCACGGCTTCCTGGACCCGCCCGTGACGCAGCTGCCAGC
>JASHUW010000197.1 GCA_030039815.1 Alphaproteobacteria bacterium | reverse complement strand
ATCTATTCCTGGGACTATCTCTACCAGCTCGGCGTCGAGCAGCCGCAGCGTTGGCGCTCCTACCTTGCGGCGCTGAAGGAAAAAGGCCTCAGCCGTGAGCCGGGGCGCTAGAATGGCCCTCGCCATGCTTGATGATCCGATCCTGAGGCGCTTTCGCGTTGCGCTCGACGAGCTTTACGGTGCGCGGTTGGAGCGCGTCGTCTTGTACGGCTCGCGCGCGCGAGGGGATGCGGACGCCGACTCAGATTACGACATCGCCGTATTTCTGCGCGATTTTCATGATCGCTGGCAGGAGATCGACCGCATTATTCCGGTGGTGACGGATATCCTCTACGAGGACGAAGCCTTTATTCACGCGATGCCGTTTCGCGCCGTCGCCTACCGCGAGCGCACGCCCCTGATGCGTGAAATCCGCCGTGAGGGTATCGATCTGTGACGCCTGAGGCGGCGGACCATCTTGAGAAGGCTCGCCACTGCCTATATCGCGCCCGCGTCATTCTGGCCTCCGATGTCCCCGAGGTCGCAGGACGCGAAGCGTACATGGCCGGGTTTCACGCCGCCCAAGCGGTCATCGCCGAACGTACAGGAAAGGACGCCAGGACGCACCGCGGCGTCCATGTCGAATTCGCGCGGCTTACTAAGAACGAGCCAGCGATTGACGACGAGCTGCGGCGGTTCCTGCCGCAATCCTACGATATGAAGGCAATTTCGGATTATGGGGTTGGGCCGGATGATGGCGTTCCGTCAGCCAAAGCGGCGGTCGCGATCGAGAATGCCGAACGGTTTATCGCTGCCGTCGCGATGCTTTTGACCTAGCGTGCCGAGCCGAGACTATCCGGCTCCGAACTCAAGGAGCACACCATGCCTGTTGTCGAAACCGAACGCCACGGACAGATTTTCGTGGTGCGGATGAACCGACCCGAAAGCCTCAACGCCTTGAACGGCGAGATGCGCACGATGCTGGCCGAGGCGTGGACCGAATTCCGCAACGCCGACGATCTCGAAGTGGCGATCTTCACCGGCACCGGACGCGGCTTTTGCGCCGGCGAGGACATGAAGCAATCGCTGGCCGACGGCGCGCCCGGCGGCCGCCGTCCGGCGATCGAGGACCCGTTCATGACCGGCGCGCTCGAAAAGCCGATCATCGCCGCGGTCAACGGTTATGCGATGGGTGGCGGCTTCATGCTGGTCGAGCGCACCGATCTGCGCGTCGCGGTCAAGGGCGCGATCTTCGAGGTCTCGGAGGCGAAGCGCTGGCTCTTGGGCGGCTACAATCACGGCCACATCGCCAATCTGCCTTATCCGATCGCGATGGAGATGGCGCTGGGCTTCCGCTTCACCGCCGAGCGCTTCTACGACATCGGCTTCATCAATCGGCTCGTCGAGCCCGACCAGCTCATGCCCGAGGCGATGAAGATGGCCGAGCATCTGTTGACCCTGCCGCCGGCGTCGCGCGTCAACACCGTGCACATGATGCGGCAGATGCGCCCCAGCCCCTCCGCCGACCAGCAGGCCCTCGCCGCGGCGCTGCACGAGCACGGCGCCAAAAGCGACCTGATGGAGTCGCGCGCCGCCTTCGCCGAAAAGCGCCGGCCCCATTTCAAGGGCTGGGACGATCCGCAGGATCGCTACCGAATGCCGACCCTCGGCTCGGTCAAGAAACAGGGGCTGGGCCGGGAATCGTAGCTACGTCCATCCTTCGCTAAAAAGCCTTCGTTAAGCTTCTTTCACCACGATGGATCGCGCGGACGCGCGTCAGCGCATTCGTCCAACACAAGAGTGGAGGAAGACATGCGCCTGGGCGAACTCCTGGTCGGCTGGGGTCTCGTAACGCCGGCGGACATCGCCGCTGCTCTGCAGCGTCAGACCGAACAGGGCGGCCGGCTCGGCGAGAATCTCGTCGCGCTCGGGATCCTGAACCATTGGCAGCTTGCTTCGGTCATCAACGCGACGCCCGCCGCGCCGACGGATGTCGCCGACACCGGCATTCTCCCGCGCAACCTGCTCAATCTGATGCTGAAACTGATGTATGTGGAGTCGCTCGGAACCCCGGTCGAGCTCTCCCAGCGCATGAAGCTGTCGCGCCGGATCGTCGAGGCGCTACTCGCCGATGCCACGCAGCAGCGTTTTGTCATGGCGATGGGGCAGGCAGGCGAGAACGCTCTGACGGTGCGTTACGCGCTCGGCGAGCAGGGCAAGGGCGCCGCTCGCGAGGCGTTGGAGCAAAACCTCTATCTCGGCCCAGCCCCGGTCTCGCTCGCCGCCTTCCGCGAGCAGATTTTGCGGCAGCGCGTCAGCAACGAGACGCTGAGCGAGGATGCGCTGCGCTGCGGTTTCGCCGGGTTGGTGGTGCCCGACCACTATTTCGACAAACTGCTTCCAGCCATCAATGCCGGCCGCACCGTCCTTCTGTTCGGGCCTCCCGGTAACGGCAAAACGACGCTTGCCGGCCGCATCGCCGATGTGTTCCGCGACGTCGTCTACATTCCCTACGCCTTTGATGTCGACGGCCAGATCATCAAGGTCTACGACGAAGG
>JASHUW010000196.1 GCA_030039815.1 Alphaproteobacteria bacterium | reverse complement strand
CTGAGGCCGGGATCGATGCGCAGATATTTGAGCGAGCGGTAGAAGCGGTCGATGTGCTCCTTCAACTTGAAGGCTCGGCCATGGAACGTGCGGGTCATATCGAAGGCGGCGTCGCCGTATTTGAAGCCGCGATCGCGGAACGGCACGCGCACGTCGCGCTCGGGCATGATCTCGCCGTTGAAGTAGGCGACGCGATGGTTCGCGCGGCTGTCACTCATCGTTTTATCCTCGGATCATCCGGGTAAAACCCCCACCCCAACCCTCCCCCGCTTGCGGGGGAGGGAGCGCGATCCTGCCCTTCAAACCTCCCCTGCTAGCGGGAGAGGTCGCTCGCGCAGCGAGCGGGTGGGGGTCAATCATTGCATGACCTCGAACAGCGGCGCGCGGGTTTCGGCGAAGTCCTCGACCGCGCCGACGAGCTGGTCGGCGTCGTTGTCGTCGAGCGCGATTGACAGCGACATCATCCCGCGCTTGGCAAACCAGATGCCGCGCGCGGTGAGATCGAAATAGAACAACTCGAGCAACCCGGCATGGCCTTGCGCGGCATCGGCGGCATTGGCGATCGTCCCGCCGCGCATATGCACGCCGATCATCGAGCCGAGGCCGGTGAACTGCATCGCGAGGCCCTTTTTGCGCACCGCCGCGTTGAGGCGCTCGCGCAGCTTCTCGCCCCATTCGTTGAGCCTGCGCGCCGCTTCGGGCGTGTAGATTTCGGTCAGCCCGGCAAGCCCGGCGTTCATCGTCAACACGATGTTGTTGAAGGTGCCGGCGTGCTGGAAGCCGTTCTTGTTGCGCGGATCGAACCATTCCATCAGGTCGGCGCGGCCGCCGAAGGCGCCAAAGCTCATGCCGCCGCCGACATATTTGCCGAGCGTCGTCATGTCGGGATAGATCGCCCAATGCTGCTGCAGCCCGCCCGGCGCGAGGCGCGAGGTCATCACCTCGTCGAAAATGAGGATCGCGCCGCAGTCGCGCGACAGGGCGCGCAGCTCGGCGAGGAAGGTCGGCTCCGCCGGGATGCAGCCGCTGCCGCCGAGCATCGGCTCGACGAGGATCGCCGCGAGGTCGTGACGGTGCGGCGCGACCAGGGCGCGGGTGCCCTCGATGTCGTTATAGGTGCCGATCAGATAATCGAACGGCGCGTTGATCGGGCTGCCCTTGCCGCGGAAATAGAAGACGCCGCCGTGATAGCCGCCGTGGAACACCAGGATTTTCTTCTTTTTGGTGATGCCGATCGCGGCCGAGACCGCCATCAAATTCGCCTCGGTGCCGGAATTGGTGAAGCGCACCAACTCGACTGACGGGAAACGGTCACAGATCGCCGCGGCAAACTTCGCCTCGGCCATGCCGTGCGCGCCGAAATTGATGCCGCCGTCGAGCGCGGCGTCGATCGCCTTGCGGATCACCGGGTGCGAATGGCCGAAGAGCCCGGCGGTGAACTCGGAGAGGAAGTCGGCGTATTCGTGGCCGTCGGCATCCCACAGATGCGCGCCCTCGCCCTTGACCATGGTCAGCGGAAACGGCTCGGCATAGATCGCAGAGCGGGTGTTGCCGCCGGGCAGCGCCGCGCAGGCCGCCTCGTACTGCGCGAGGCTCTTCGGATTGCGCGCGCGGTATTGCTCCTGCGCCTCGGCGAGCGCGGCCTCGATGTCGATATTAGCCGGGTGAGCCGTGGTCATACGCACTCCTCAGATTGCGGCCTTTGTAGCCCTTTTTATCAGGCGGCTCACCCCCTGTTATCCGCCTGTTATCGACAGCGATAACAGGCGGTCGGCACCCCCTGTTCTTCCCGTACTCGCCGGCCGACGGTCAGCCGGCATTCAATTGAATGTACCATGTTCCTATTTTGTACGCATGAGATGAGGCGAATTTCCAGCACTGCAAGGGGTGGTTGGCGATATCATCGCATCGGTTGAGCGGGGCGGCGGATGGCGGAGCGGGTCGAGCGGCGGCTGGCGGCGATCCTGGCGGCGGATGTCGCCGGGTATTCGCGGCTGATCGGCGAGGACGAGGAAGGCACGCTCGCGGCGCTCCGGTCGATGCGGCGCGAGGTCATCGACCCGAAGATCGCCGAGCATCGCGGGCGTATCGTCAAGACCACCGGCGACGGGCTGTTGGTGGAGTTCGCCAGCGTCGTCGATGCGCTGCGCTGCGCCGCCGCGTGGCAAGCGGCGATGCCGGCGGAGAGTGCGATCGCTTGGCGCATCGGCATCAATGTCGGCGATATCGTCGTGGAAGACGGCGACATTTTTGGTGACGGGGTCAATGTCGCGGCGCGGCTGGAGGGACTGGCCGAGCCGGGCCACATCTGCGTATCGGCGCGGGTGCAGGAGGACGCGTCCGGGCGGCTCGCCCTCGCCTTCGAGGACATGGGCGAACAGAGCCTCAAGAACATCGCACGGCCGATCAGGGTGTATCGGGTGCACCCGACCCTCACCCTCCCACGCTCCGCGTGGGCCCCTCCCTCTCCCGCAAGCGGGCGAGGGGATCAGCAGGCGTCGCAGGAAACCCCTCTCCCGCTCGCGGGAGAGGGTGCCGAGCGGCAACGCCGCGAGGCGAGTGAGGGTCATTCCTCACCGGCGCTCGCGCTACCCGACAAGCCGTCGATCGCGGTGCTGCCGTTCGAGAACATGTCGGGCGACCCCGAGCAGGAGTATTTCGCCGACGGCATGGCCGAGGAGATCATCACCGCGCTCAGCCGCATCCGCTGGCTGTTCGTGATCGCGCGCAATTCGAGCTTCACCTACAAGGGCAAGGCCGTCGA
>JASHUW010000195.1 GCA_030039815.1 Alphaproteobacteria bacterium | reverse complement strand
TCGGACATACACGAGGGGCCGGCGATTGACAAGGCAAGCCACCCGTTCCACGTTCGCGGGCGAGGGATTTCATGAGGTGGGCGTGGCACGATCGCTGTGGATGACGCTGGCGGCGCTGGTGATGACTGTGCTCGCCGGTTGCGCGGTTCCCAACCCGCCGACCGCACCGGCGCCGCCTCCCGCGCCGCCTGCCCCCGAAGCGCCGCCGCCCGCGCCGCCGGGTCCACCCAGCGCCAGCTCCGACCAGGATTTCATCGACCAGGCGGCGGGGATGAACGCGCGCGAGGTCGGCATGGGACGGCTCGCCCACGGCAAGGGGGCGGCGAAGCCGCTGCGCCTCTTCGCGGAGCATATGGCGCTCGAGCACATCGAATTGCAGAAGCGGCTCGCCGCACTTGCCAAGCACTTGACCCTTGATGTCGTCCCGCCCCCCGACCGGCCGCCGCCGGCGCTCTTGACCACGATCGGCCCCGATTTCGACCGCCATTACATCGATCTGGTGATCAAGGGGCACCAAGATCTGATTTCGCTCTACGAAAGCGAAGCGGATGGTGGCCAGGACATTCGCGCCAAGCACTTTGCGCGCGAGGTGCTGCCGATGCTCCGCCTTCACCTCAAGGAGGCGGAGGAGCTAGGCCGCAAGATTGGGTTCGGGGTGTGAACCGGACGCCGATGCCGGACGACCCGCATCTTACGCCCGCGCGCCGGGCCGAACGCGCGGCGCGCGACAAGCGTCTCGCCGAGGCGCTGCGCGCGAATTTGCGCCGCCGCAAGGAACAGGTGCGGGCGCGGAAGGGCGAGGCTGCAGCGCCGTCCGACAAGTCTCGCGACCCGGGCGAGGAGGGCTAGAAGCCCGCGGTCTCGCGCGCCGCCTGATAGTAGATGTTGGGCTTGCGATAGACCGCGAACAACACCGCGCCGTTCGGCGAGAAATTCTCGTGCAGCGAGCCGGGAATGCGCCAGATGTAGTCGCCGGCCTTGGCGACGCCATCGTGATCCTCGACCGAGCCTTCCAGCACGAGCGATTGCTCGATCTCGGGGTGCTTGTGGAATGGAATGTGGGCGCCTGGCTCGAGCTTTAAGAGGCAGGTCATCTCGCCGCGTTCGCGATCCTCGTAAAGGACCTTGATCGACACCTTGTCGAACCGTGTCGGCTGCCATTCCATCTCGGCCGGCTTCACATAGGTCGAGCCGCCGATTGTCGGGGTAAGGCCCGGTAGCCTGCCGATATCGTTCATGGTCGCTCCGTCCCTTTCGCAACGCGCCGCATCATAGCGGCAGGCGAGGTTTCGCGATGCAGGAAGATTCGCCGGTGAGCCGCGGGGTTGAGCCGCGGCAGGCGCTCCAGTAAAAGCTTGCGCGGGAGAGAAACGGCCGAAGACCGAAGCATCGCGTTAAACGGAAGGCGCGATGCATGGGAGCCGTAGGTATGGACAGAATCGTGATCCGCGGAGGCTTGCCGCTATCGGGCGCGATCCCGATCGCGGGCGCGAAGAACGCCGCGCTCCCGCTGATGGCGGCGAGCCTCTTGACCGACGAGACGCTGGTGCTGGGCAACCTGCCCGACCTCGCCGACATCAAGACGATGGCCGATCTCCTCGCGCAGCACGGCGTCGCAATCACCTCCGACGGCGTTGCGACCGACCTCGTGCCGCGCGTGCTGGACTTGTCGGCGCGGCAGATTACCTCGACCACCGCACCTTACGATCTGGTTCGCCGGATGCGGGCGTCGTTTCTGGTGCTGGGGCCGCTCTTGGCGCGCTGCGGCGAGGCCAAGGTCTCGCTGCCGGGCGGCGACGAGATCGGCGTGCGCCCGGTCGATCTGCACATCAAGGGGCTCCAGCGCCTTGGCGCCGAGGTCGAGCTGTCGGGCGGCTATATCGAGGCGCGCGCGCCCCATGGGCTTAAGGGCGCCGAGATCGCTTTTCCCAGCGTCTCGGTCGGCGCCACCGAGCATCTCTTGATGGCGGCGGCACTGGCTGAGGGCGAGACGACGCTGGTCAACGCGACGCGCGAGCCGGAGATCACCGATCTTGCCACCTGCCTCAATGCGATGGGCGCTCAGATCGAGGGTATCGGCACCGACCGGTTGACCGTGCGCGGCGTCACCCGCCTCCATGGCGCCCGGCACACCGTGATCCCCGACCGCATCGAGACCGGCACCTACATCATGGCGGTGGCGGCGGCGGGCGGCGAGGTACGGCTCGACGGCGCGCGGCTCGATCATCTCGAATCGGTGGTGCGCGTGCTCGAAGGCGCCGACATCCGCATGCGCGAATGCGACGGCGGCATTCTGGTGCGCCGCAGCACTGGCCGGATCGACGGCGTCGACGTGATGACCGAGCCCTATCCCGGCTTCCCGACCGACATGCAGGCGCAGATCATGGCGCTGATGACGATCGCCGACGGCGCGGCGATGATCACCGAGACGATCTTCGAGAACCGCTTCATGCACGTGCCCGAGTTGATGCGCCTGGGCGCCAACATCAATGTGCAGGGGCCCTCGGCGCTGGTGCGCGGCGTCAAGCGGCTGACCGGTGCGCCGGTCATGGCGACCGATTTGCGCGCGTCGGTTTCGCTAGTCATCGCCGGGCTGATCGCCGAAGGTGAGACCGTGATCAACGGCGTCCACCACCTCGACCGCGGCTACGAGCGGCTCGAGGAGAAGCTTGCCGCGTGCGGCGCACGCATCGAACGGGTGCGCGGTGGCGCCTGAGGACTTGCTGCGGCTGCGCGCCGAGGATGCCGAGGACCTCGCCGTGGTCTCGGCGGTGGTGCAGGACGCCCTGATCGCGGTCAAGGACCTGTCCTATGACCGCGCCCAGCGGCGCTTCACGCTGGTCGCCAACCGCTTCCGCTGGGAGGGCAAAGCCCCCAGCGAATATAATGGCGGCGCGGACGGCGGGCCGGCGTTCGAGCGTCGGCTGTGTGCGCTATCGTTCGCCAATGTCGATGCCGTCGCCTATCGCGGCTTCCGCCGGCGCGACGACGATCGCATCCTGTCGCTGCTGGCGATCCGCCCCGGTGACGACCCTGGCACGATCGACCTCGAATTTTCCGGCGACGCAGCGGTGCGCCTCGGCGTCTCGGCGATAAGGGTGCACGTGACCGATATCGGCGAGGCTTGGCCGACCGCCTGGCAGCCCGACCACAGCGCGGACGATCCGCAATGAAGACGACCCGCGCCGGCGACGACAAGCTGATCATGGCGCTGCCCAACGGGCGCATCCTCGGCGAGGTGATGCCTCTCTTACGCCGCGCCGGCATCGAGCCGGAACCGGCCTTCGACGACCCCTCGGCTCGGCAGTTGCGCTTTGCGACCTCCGATCCGGGGCTCGACATCATCCGCGTGCGCAGTTTCGATGTCGCGACTTTTGTCGCCTTCGGCGCGGCGCAGATCGGCGTCGCCGGCAACGACGTGCTGATGGAATTCGACTATTCCGAGATCTACGCGCCGCTCGACCTCGATATCGGCCACTGCCGGATGATGGTCGCGGCGCCCAAGGAATGGGTGGGAAAGGAGGACCCGCGAACCTGGAGCCATATCCGCGTCGCCAGCAAATATCCGCAGGTCACGCGCCGGCACTTCGCATCGCGCGGCGTCCAGGCCGAGGTCATCAACCTGCATGGCGCGGTCGAGCTCGCACCCATCATCGGCCTGTGCCGGCACATCGTCGACCTGGTGCAGACCGGGACCACGCTGCGCGCCAACGGGCTGGTCGAGATCGAGCATATCGCCGACATCACCTCGCGGCTGATCGTCAACCGGCCGGCGCTCAAGACGCGACCCGACGAGGTGGGGTATTGGATCGACGCGCTGCGCGCGGTGACCGCGCGGCGGTCAGAGGCGCCGGAAACGGCGCCGGCGTGACATGACTTTGCGCCTCGACACGCGCGAGGAAGGGTTCGAGGCAGCGTTCGCGGCGCTGCTCGCGACCAAGCGCGAAACCGATGCCGATGTCGACGACGCGGTCGCCGCGATCATCGGCGATGTCCGCGAGCGGGGCGACGCGGCCCTGGTCGATTACACCAGCCGCTTCGACCGGGTGGCGCTGACCGCGGCCGAGCTGCGCCTTTCGCCCCGGGAAATCGCCGAAGCCGCAGCGAAGGCGCCGGCTGACACGGTCGCCGCGCTCAAGATCGCCGCGGAACGGATCGACAGTTTCCACCGCCGGCAATTGCCGCAGGCGATCGACTACACGGATGGCGCCGGGGTTCGGCTCGGTATGGAGTGGCGGCCGCTGGCCAGCGCCGGGCTTTATGTGCCTGGGGGTACGGCGGCCTACCCGTCGTCGGTATTGATGAACGCGATACCGGCGAAGGTGGCCGAGGTTGGACGGGTTGTCATGGTCGTGCCGGCGCCAGACGGACAGCTCAACCCGCTGGTCATGGCGGCAACGAGACTTTGCGGCATCGACGAGGTCTATCGGGTGGGCGGGGCGCAGGCGATCGCCGCGCTCGCCTACGGCACCGCGACGATCGCCCCGGTCGACAAGATCGTCGGGCCAGGCAACGCCTATGTCGCTGCCGCCAAGCGGCGCGTCTTTGGTCAGGTCGGCATCGACATGATCGCCGGTCCGTCGGAAATCCTCGTCCTTGCCGACAGCCGCAACGACCCGGCCTGGATCGCCGCTGACCTGCTGTCGCAAGCCGAGCACGACACATCGGCGCAGGCGATCCTCATCACCGATGATGCGGAATTCGCCGCCGCGGTGGAGACGGCGATCGCTGGCCATCTGGCGACCCTGCAGCGCGCCTCCATCGCCTGGCAGAGCTGGGAGGCAAACGGCGCCGTCATCGTCGTGCGCAATTGGGACGAGGCGGTGGCGCTGGTCGACCGGGTCGCGCCCGAGCACCTCGAGCTCGCGGTCGATCAGCCAGAAACCCTGGCCAGACGCATCCGCCACGCGGGCGCGATGTTCTTCGGCCGCTATGCGCCGGAAGCGGTCGGCGACTATATCGCCGGCCCGAACCACGTGCTGCCGACCGCACGCAGCGCCCGTTTCGCATCGGGGCTCAGCGTGTTCGATTTTTTGAAGCGCACGACCTTTGTCGGCTGCGATGCCGCTGGGCTCGCGGCGCTGGCGCCAGCGGCGATCCGGCTCGCCGAGGCGG
>JASHUW010000194.1 GCA_030039815.1 Alphaproteobacteria bacterium | reverse complement strand
GTCCACACCGTATTCGGGTTCACCCCGTCCATCAGCTTGAGTTGCGCCTTGATTCGGCCGGCATGGCTCGACACCCACACCCAGTCATCGTCCTGGAGGCCGAGACTGTTGCCGGTGATCCTGTTCATAAACAGTCGGTTAGAGCCCAATATTTGACGCAGCCACGCATTCTGTGAGCCCCACGAATGGTACATCGGCATCGGTCGTTGAGTGACGGCGTTGAGCGGGAATGCCTCGGTGTCGATGCACGCGCCCTCGAAGGGCGGGTACCAGATGGGCAACGGGTCAAAATGCGTCTCGATCCGCTGGCGCAGGCGCTCAGGTGGGACGACATCGCCGTGGCCCTGCGCCGCGAGGCGGAATTTCTGCAGCGGCTCGATATAAAGCTGCAGCACGATCGGATCGGCATTGCCGATGAGGCCCATCGTCACTGCGTTGTCGAGATAAGCGCGGTTGGCATGCTTATAATAATGCTGCTCTTCCGGCAGCTCGTATTTCCAAAAGCAGCCATTGTCGATGTAGCGCTGCAGCTGGTCGGGATTAGGCGCACCTTTGCCATGCGCCTCGCCGTTCTCGCCGCGCCAACCAGCGAGCGGACCGATGCCTGGCGCGCGCTCATGATAGGTCAGATAATCCTTATAACCGGCAGGATAGCGCGCCTCGCCGTTGCCGGTGACAAAAGCCGGCAGTCCAAGCCTCGCACCAATCTCGATTAAGACGTCCTGAAACGGCCGCACATCCCGATCGGGCTTGAGGATCGGCTGACGGATTGAGTCGGCTGGCCCGTCGACCTTCCCAATTGGCCGGTCGAGAATCGAGATCGCGTCCCAGCGCTCGAGATAGGTCGTGTCGGGCAGGACTAGGTCGGCATAGGCGACCGTCTCGGAATAGAACGCGTCGGAATAGATGATGTGCGGGATCTTGTAGCTGCCGTCCGCTTGCTTGTCGGTCAGCATGCGCATCGTCTCGGCGGTGTTCATCGCCGAGTTCCACGCCATGTTGGCCATGTACATGAAGAGTGTGTCGATTTTGTAAGGGTCGCCGGCCCAGGCGTTCCTGATGACCATGTGCATCATGCCGTGGGCGGCGATCGGCGCCTCCCAGGAGAAGGCCTTGTCGATGCGCATCGGGTTGCCGTCAGCGTCGACGATGAGGTCTTCCGGCCCCATTGGATAGCCGAGCGGTGCTCCGCCCAGCGGCTTCCCAGCCTCTATCTGCCCGGGCTTGCCGGCCGGCTTCGGCCCTGGCGGGCAGGGTTTCGGATGCGGCGCCTTGTAGCGCCAACCGCCCGGCACGTCGATCGTGCCGAGCAGCAATTGCAGCAAGTGCAGCGCGCGGCAGGTCTGGAAGCCGTTGGAATGCGCCGAGATGCCGCGCATCGCGTGCATCCCGATCGGCCGGCCGCGCATCGTTTCATGCCGGCGCCCGGCCCAGTCGGTCCACGGGACCGGCAGTTCGATGACATCTTCGAAGGCGACACGGCCGATTTCGCTGGCCAGCTCCTTGATGCGCGCCGCCGGAACGCCGCAGATCGGCGCTACGGCCTCGGGCGCGTATCGCGGATCGAGATAGCGCTCAGCGATCAGCTGGAACACCGGCACGGCCTTGTGACCACTAGGCAGGGTCACCTCGCCGACCATGCGCATCTCGACCCCGGTGTCGAGCGCGCTCACCGACTCACCGTTCTTGCCGAGCACCAACGGCACGCCAGAATCGGTTCGGGCGAAAAGCCCGTCCCGGGCCGTGCCCGGCGCCTGAACCACCAGCCAGCCGGCATTGGTGTAGCGCGCCAGGTAGTCGAGATCGATCTTGTCGGCTTTCAGCAATTCGTGGATCAGCGACAGGGCGAACAGCCCGTCAGTGCCCGGCCGGATACCGATCCATTCGTCGGTGATCGCCGAATACCCGGTGCGCACCGGGTTGATCGAGACCGACTTGGCGCCGTGGCGCTTCATCGCCGAGAGGTGGATTTTGATCGGGTTCGAATCGTGGTCTTCGGCCACCCCGAACAGCAGCACCAGCTTCGCCCGCTCCCAGTCTGGCTCACCGAATTCCCAAAAGCTGCCGCCCAACGTGTACATGCCGGCGGCTGCCATATTGACCGAGCAGAACCCGCCATGCGCAGCGAAGTTCGGGGTGCCGAATTGGGTCGCCCAAAACCCGGTTAGCGATTGCGACTGGTCGCGGCCGGTGAAGAAGGCGAGCTTTTTCGGATCGTCCGCTCTGATCTTCGAGAGCCACGCGACCGCGGTCGCAATCGCCTCGTCCCATTCGATTTCGCGGAACTCGCCGGTGCCGCGCTCGCCGACCCGCATCAGCGGCTTGCGGAGCTTTGCCGGCGACTGCTGATGCATGATCCCCGACGCCCCCTTACCGCAGATCACGCCGCGGTTCACCGGATGGCGCTGATTGCCTTCGATGTAGCGGACATCGCCATCTTTCAGGTGCACTTTGATGCCGCAGCGACCGGCACACATGTAGCAGGTCGTGTATTTGACCTCGTCGGAGATCAAAGGCGACGTATCGACTGTCTCGCAGGGCCGCCAATAATCACGCCAGCGCTCCCGCCAGCTCATGTTGTTCATCCCGGCGTTCCCTCGATCTCGGCCGGGCGCGTTCGCCGGCTCACGAACCACTTCCGCAGAAAAACAAACTGGCGCAGGCGGGGCCGCGCCAGCAATGGCTTAGCAGCAAACTCCTCGTCTCACGCAGTGAGACTTGAATGAAATGACACCATGGCTACCGAGTGATTTCAACCCACCAGCCGCCACGTATTTTGGCGGTTTTCAACACTCATACGATGTGATTTCTGGTGCGCCGTCGACGATGACGGCCGCCGGAAGATGAGCCAATCTATCGCGCCTTCATCGCCGACACGAGCCATCCATGCCTCAGTCTCCGCCCTTCATCGATTTGCGTTCGGACACGGTGACCCAACCCTCCGCGGCGATGCGTCGCGCAATGGCCGAGGCGCAGGTGGGCGACGACCAATACGGCGAGGACCCTTCCGTCAATCTGCTGCAAGAACGGATCGCCACCCTGCTCGGCAAGCCGGCGGCGCTCTTCGTGCCAAGCGGCACCATGGCCAACCAGATCGCCATCAAGCTGCTCGCCCGGCCCGGCGATGACGTGATTGTCGGCCAGACCGCGCACATGATGTGGTTCGAGGCTGGCGCGGCCGCTGCCAATTCCGGCGTGCAGTTCACGCCGGTCGGTCGCGGCGGCACGTTCACCGCGGACGAGCTCCGCGCCGCGATCAAACCGCGCGGCCATATCGTCCTGCCGCCGACCACGCTGGTGGCGGTCGAAAACACCCACAATATGGGCGGCGGGATCGTCTTTCCGCAGGCAGAAGCCGTCGCCATCTGCGCCACCGCGCGAGACGCGGGCATCGCCTCCTATCTCGATGGCGCACGCCTGTTCAACGCGGCCGCTGCAAGCGGGTTGAGCCTGGCGGAGTTGGCGCTGCCCTTCGACCTCGCTTCGGTCGCCTTGTCAAAAGGGCTCGGCTGCCCGGTCGGCAGCGTGCTTGCCGGCAGCGCCGCGCTGATCGCGCAAGCCGTCACCGCGCGCCGCCGGTTTGGCGGAGCGCTGCGGCAATCGGGGATCCTTGCCGCCGCCGGGCTCTATGCCCTCGACCACAACTTGGCGCGGCTCGCCGACGACCACGCCCATGCGCGGATCATCGCCGAGGGCATTGCCGGGTTGCCCGGTATCAGGCTCGATCTCTCGACCGTCCAGACGAACATCGTGATCTGGGAGATGGCGCCGGACGCTCCCGATGCCCCGACCATCGTCGCTAAGGCCAAGGCCGCCGGTGTCCTGATCTCGGCCCTGGGGGGCCGCAGCGTCCGCGCGGTCACCCACATGGACGTGTCGGGTGAGCAGTGCCGGCAGGCCGGTGGCGTGCTCGCCAACATCATTTCGCGGGATTAAGCGCCAGCAACGCCGCCGCCGCGGTCTGCGCCCGGCGTTCGATCTCGGCCGTCGCCGGTGGCTCGACGAGCCCGAGCAGCAACCCCATCTGCAAGTCACCCAATAACAGGCCGAAGAATTGCGAGGCCATCGCACCCGGCTCCCCGACCAGCAGCCCCCGTTCGCGCGCGACGGACAGAAACTCGATCAATGCGGCCCGGGTCGGTTGCCGACCATGCGCGTCGAACCGGCGCGCCAGCTCGGGCGCGCGCTCGGCCTCGGCGATCGCCAGTCGCAACACTGCCATCACCGCGGGGCTTGTCCCTTCACGTATAAGGCTGATGCCAAACTGCGTCAGCGTGTCGGCAACCGCGTCACGCCCGCCGCCGCGGGGCAGTGTCAACGGCGCGCGCATCCGCGCCGCGCGGCCTTCGATCATCGCCGCGAGAATCCCCTCCTTGCTCTCGAACAGGGCGTAGAGCTCGCGTTTCGAGACCTTGGCGCGCCGTGCGATCTCGCGCGTGCTGGCGCCGGCGTAACCCTGCTCCATCAGCACTTCGAATGTCGCGGCGATGATCCGCGACCGCACGCTGTTGGTCTCCGTCCGCTCGGTCGCCTCATGGGCCATCGACATTTTGAAGGCTGCCTCTTGACGCGGTACCCATCGGTACCATAATTGGTACTCCATGGTACCACCGAACCGGCGAGGCGCAAAAATGAACTCGATTGCCGACAGTCAAAGCAAACCCACCACCGCCGAAACGTTCGTACCGTCCTTCCCGACGGGACTCCTGCGCACGCTCGCGGTCGATCTCGCGCTGCCATGGATCGCGGTACAGGTATTGACCCATCGGTTCGGGGTCTCCCCGCTGTCGGCTGTGGTCGTGGCGGCGCTGTTTCCGGCCATGTCGCTTGCGGCAACTTGGTTGCGTCGCGGTCGGCTTGAGATGATCGGGCTCATTGTCCTAACGACGCTTGTCGGCGGGTTGGCTGTGGCGCTCGCCGCCCAGGATCCGCGCATTGCGCTGATAAAAGGGGTGCCCGGCGCGACGCTTTTTGGCGTGGCCTGCCTCGCGACGCTGGCGCGACGCGCGCCGCTGATGTTCTACGTCGCACGGCAGTTCACCGCCGGTGATGACGCCGCGAAGCTCGCCGCGTGGACCGACCGGCTTGCAAGCGCCGGTTTTCGACGCGCCATGCGCGTGTTGACACTCGTCTGGGGCGTGGCGTTCGTCGCCAAGGCGGCGTTGTGGACCGGCGCGGCGCTGTGGCTACCGCTCGGCGCGGCGATGGCCGTCAACCCCGCGCTCGGCATCGGCATATTCGCGGCGCTGATGACCTGGACGATCGCCTTCGCCCGGCGTGGCGCCGCGCGCATCGCCGCGCTGGAAGCCGACGAGGGAGAGCAAAGATGAAGGAAATAGACCGCGTGATCGACGCCGCGGACGGCTTCCATCAATGCTGGTATCCGCTCGCGCTTGCCGACGATGTCTCCGGGGAGATGCCGCTCGGCATCGATGTCCTCGGCACCCGCGTGGTCGTTTATCGCGACGCGACGGGGACGCCGGTGATTCAGACCGCGTGGTGCCCGCACCTCGGTGCCGACCTGGCGCGGGGCGAACTGATCGAGCGCCAGCTTCGTTGCCCCTATCATCACTGGCGCTTCGACCGAAACGGCAGGTGCATCGACATCCCCACCGGCGACAAGATCCCGCCTGGTGCGCGGATATTCACCTTTCCAGCGGCGGAAGCTTGGGGACTTGTCTGGGCATTTAACGGCCGCGCGCCACTCTTCGCGCCGCCGCGCATTCCCGGCATCGAGGAATCCGAGTTGGTGATCCACACCCAGGCGCGCCCGGCGCGCCGGCTGCCGCCCTGGGTCGGTGTCAGCAACGGCGTCGATTTTCAGCACCTGCGCGCGCTGCACAATCTGCAGACGAGCACACCCGAGACAATCGATGTCGGGGATCACGCGATAGAGTTTCGCATGGAGACCGAGCGCTACCTCCAGCACGGCCGGATTACCGGGACCAACGTCTTCGCGCAGCACCTGCACCGCGATGGCTCGAACGTCTACATGCTGTTCGCGGGAATGCCGGTGGATCGGCACCAGTCGCGCGGGTTTTTCACCGTTGGGGTGCGCAACAGCGGCGACGATGCGGAAGCCCGGCATCGCGACGCGATGCGGCTTGAAGGCGCGCGGCGCTTTGTCGAGCAACTGCTCGCCGAGGACGACCCCGTGCTCAATACAATGCGCTTCAAGATCGGTGTATTGACCGCCTCCGATCGTCATTTGGCGCGGTATTTCAAATATGTCGCCGAGTTCCCCAGGGCCGAGGCGCCGGCCTAGCCGCGCTTCCGCAGCAGATATTTCTGTTCGCCGGTGAGCACCAGCTCGTTCTTCTGGTTGTGCACCGTGACCGCGACGGTGACGACCCCGGTCGTGCGCTGCGGCGTCAACTCGGCGATGGTCAGCGACGGGTAGAGCGTATCGCCGGGATAGACCGGCTTCAGGAATTTCGACGACTGCTCGATAAAGGCGATCAAGGAATCGCCGATCACATGCGCAAACGTCCCCGCGCCCGCCGCTGTGAAGCACAGCACCTGGAAGCCATGCGCGAGCGGCCCGGGATGGCCGCGCTCGCGGCAATATTCGACGTCATAGTGGATCGGATGGTTGTCGGCCGAGACGGTCTGGAACGCGGCGAAATTGGCGTCGGTGACCGTGCGGCTCGGGATGTAGAAGCTGTCGCCGACCTTGAGATCGTCGAAGAACTTGCTCTCCGGGAAGCGGTGCTTGCGGCGGTCGAACGTGTCGCTCACGGGAACGCCACCACTCTCTCGGCGGCCAACCGCGCGACGGCTATATCGTCATAGCCAAGCTCGGCGAGGATGGCGCGGCCATGTTCGCCGATATGCGGGGCGGGCGAGAGCGCCGCGTCAGCCGCGGGCGAAATGCCGGGGGTACGCGGCACCTTGAAGGCCGGCATGTCAGCAGGCTCGACCGCGACCGCCCCACCGGTGCCGACGACATGCGGGTCGGCAAGCCAATCGTCGAAGCCGTTGATGCGGTCGGAGAGGATATCCGCGGCGCGCAGGACCTTGAGCCAATGCGCGGTCGTTTCGCGCGCGAAAATCTCGCCGAGCGCAGAGAAGATCGCGGGCGAATTCTGCGCGCGGGCCGCGAAGCTCGCGAAGCGCGGGTCGCTCGCTAG
>JASHUW010000193.1 GCA_030039815.1 Alphaproteobacteria bacterium | reverse complement strand
GGCGATGGCGCGTGGTAACCCGCCGATCAGCCGCGACGAGGCCAACAGCCGCGTGCGCCAAAAAGGCCACCCACTGCTGCAAGCAACTGGTGCTCGATCCTGGTATACGCTCGACCGCCAAACAAAAGGGCTTTGGAGCCTAGCAAGCGAGGCTGGTCTGTACCAAATCCGGGTCGACCAGCCGATGCAGCCCCGCGGCTGGCACGAAGACAAGAGCAAGAGAGTGGAGTTCCCGCCCGGAACGCCGGTCGAAGACGTGATCGACCGCCTTATCGCGATGATCCAGGAGCGAGGGCGGCAATAGTCGTGATCAACCCGCCGCCTCTATGAGCAGCCCGCGGAACCAGGCCTGGGCGGGTTCGCTGGTGGTGCGGCGGTGCCAGGCCATCGAGACGGTGGCCTGGAGGTCGACCGGCAGGGGGAGCGCGGCGATCGCGGCATGGGCGGCGATGAGGGTGGCGACGCGGCTCGGCACGGTGGCGATCAAGTTCGAATTGGCGAGCGCGGCGGGGACGGCGAGGTAGGTCGCCACCAGGAGCGCGACGCGACGGCGCTGGCCGTAATCGACGAGGAGACGGTCGAGCGCGCCGGTGTTCTGGCCGCGCGGGCTGACCAGCACATGGTCTTGGCTCGCATAGGCCTCGACGGTGAGCGGCGCCCCGCCGATCTCCGGGGTGATCGGATGGCCCTTGCGGGCGACGACGACAAACGGGTCGCGGAACAGCAGCGTCGTCTCGATCGTCGGCGGCAGGTTGCGCAGATGCGCGACCGCGACGTCGATCGCGCCGCGTTCCAACTGCTCGGCGGCGTCGGCGCCGTGCAGCGACAACAGGCGCAAGGTCGCGTGCGGCGCGGCCTGCGAGAACGACGCGGCGAGGCGGCCGACCAGCGCCACCTCGGCGTATTCGCCCATGCCGGCGGTGAAGGTCGCGGCGCTGGTCGCCGGTTCGAACCCGGCGCCCAGATTGAGCGCGGCCTCGATCTGCTCGATCGCCGACGACACCAGCGGCGCGATCTCGCGCGCCCGCGCGGTCGGCTCCATGCCCCCGGGCGTGCGCACGAAGAGATCGTCGGCAAAGAGATCGCGGAGCCGTGACAGGGCATGGCTCATCGCCGGCTGCGACAGGCCGATGCGACTGGCGGCGCGGGTCACCGCACGCTCGGCGTGGAGCGCGTCGAAGGCTTTCAAGAGGTTGAGGTCGACGGCCCTGATATCCATGCCGAGAATGCTCTTCATGCCAACAATCGATTTGATAGATGGCCAGGGTCGCGCTCATATGCAAGCGTGATGAGGGTCGCTGCAGCGATAATGGTGCGTCCTTCGAGGCGCCCCGCGGGCGCACCTCAGGATGAGGAGGAGCTGGTGGATGGCATCAAGAAAAATTCCTCATCCTGAGGCGCCGAGCGTAGCGAGGCCTCGAAGGACGCAGGATATCGATCCAGCAAAATCCCGCGTCGTCCGTTAGCAAGGAGAGCAAGCGATGGATACCGCCCCGCGCCTCAGCCACGTCGGGCTTTACGTCCGCGACGTGCCGAAGATGATCCAGTTCTACACCAACGTGCTCGGCTTCGTGGTGAGCGACGGGGCCGAGGACGGGCGCATCACCTTCCTGTCGCGCAACCCCTCCGACCACCACCAGGTGGTGCTGGTGCGCGGCCGGCAGACCGAGGACGAGACGCCGATGGTGCAGCAGGTGTCGTTCAATGTCGGCACGCTGCCGCAAGTGCAGAAGGCGTTCCGCAAGGTGCGCGACGCCGGCTGCGAGGGCATCCGGCCGATCTGCCACGGCAATGCCTGGTCGGTCTATTTCCAGGACCCCGAGGGCAACCAGATCGAGATGTTCTGCGACACGCCGTGGTACGTGCCGCAGCCCCTCGGC
The DNA here is from genome assembly GCA_030039815.1 of Alphaproteobacteria bacterium. Taxonomy (GTDB): domain Bacteria; phylum Pseudomonadota; class Alphaproteobacteria; order ATCC43930; family CGMCC-115725; genus DATARH01. Next base: position 4,273 of record JASHUW010000193.1, on the reverse strand, counting down.
ATCAAGATCGACCTCGACAAGCCGGCCGACACGCTGGTCGCCGAGACCGAGGCGTTCTGCCGCGAGCGCGAAGGGTTCAAGCCGATCGAGGAATGGCGCGCCGAGATCGCGAAGCGGATCGAGGCCAAATTGGCCTCGGCGGATTAGGGCTGCATCAGGGTTCGTGCGTCCTTCGAGGCTCCCACCGGATTTGCATCCAATGGTCGCACCTCAGGATGAGGGTTGTTGGTGGATGGCATCAAGAAAAGCGCCTCATCCTGAGGTGCGGAGCATAGCGGAGCCTCGAAGGACGCATGGAAGCCGATCCAGCTAGAAGGAGAAACGAGATGACCGAAAACCGGGGCTATCACGCCCATGTCTATTACGACGCCGCGACCAAGCCGAAGGCGGCGAAGCTGCGCGAGGCGATGCTCGCCCAGTTCAAGTGCGAGCCGGGCGCGTTTTCGGACGCGCCGATCGGGCCGCATCCGATCTCGCAGTTCAACATCACCTTCGAGACGCCGCAGTTCCAGGACATCGTGCCGTGGCTGATGTTCAACCGCGACGGGCTCGACGTGCTGGTCCACCCGCTCTCGGAAAGCAGCTACGACGACCACAGCAAGAACGCGCTGTGGCTCGGCACGCCGGTGCCGATGAAGCTCGACGTGCTGCGGCCGAAATACAGCGACCATCTGCTGCCGAGCTCGCAGCGCGGGGCTTGAGTTTTCTGCGTCGTCTTTCCCGCGAAGGCGGGAATCCCGGGTGACCTAACGGCCGCCCCTGGGCCCCCGCTTTCGCGGGGGTGACGATGGGAAGATGTTTGCACTAGCATCGCCGAGCACCTTCAGGGAGGCTGCCCATGCCAGCGCGGACCGGTCGGCAATACATCGAGGGGCTGCGCGCGCAGGAGCGCGAAATCTGGCTCGGCGGCGAGCGGGTGCGCGACGTCACGACGCATCCGGGCCTATCGGGCGGGGTCAAGGCGATCGCCTCGCTCTACGACCTCCAGCACGACCCCAAGCTGAAGAAGGTGATGACCTACAAGTCGCCGTCGAGCGGCGACCGGGTCGGGCGCTCGTTCGCCAACCCCAAGACCCGCGAGGAGCTGGAAACCCGCACGAGCATGATGCTCAACTGGGCGCGCACCACCAACGGCATGATGGGCCGCTCGCCCGACTTCATGAACGTGACCTTCGCGGCGTGGGGCGCGGCGGCGGATTTCTTCGGCGAGAAACGGCCCGAGTTCGGCCAGAACATGCGGCGCTATGTCGAGCATCTGCGCGAGGACGATGTCTGCCTCACCCACGCGCTGATCAATTTCCAGCGCGCCCGCAACGTCTCGGGCATGTTCAATCTCGAGGAAGGCACCGCGCTCGAGGTGAAGAAGGAGACCTCGGCCGGGGTCATCGTGCACGGCGCGCGGATCCTGGCGACGCTGGGGCCGTTGTCGGACGAGATCGCGGTCTATTCGCCACGCCTCGCCCGGCATTCGGAAGCGCATTCGCCCTTTGCGATGAGCTTCTCGATCGATTGCGGCACGCCGGGGCTCAAGTTCCTCTGCCGCGACAGCTTCGACCTCGGGCGCTCGCATTTCGATGCGCCGCTCGCCTCGCGCTTCGAGGAGATGGATTGCATCGTCTTCTTCGACAACGTGCTGGTGCCGTGGGAGCGGGTGTTCCTGCTCTACGATGTCGACCGGCTCAACCAAGTGCCGCATGTCACGCATTCGACGGCGCACTCGGCGCATCAGGGCGCGACCAAGAACCTCGCCAAATGCGAGTTCGTGCTGGGCCTGGCGCTGTTGATGACCGAGGCGCTCGGCAACGCCCACCTGCCGCATACCGAGGAGCGGATCGGGCAGTTGATGCTCTATACCGAGCTGATGCGCTCGTGCATGCGGGCGGCGGAGGCGGATGCGGAAATCGATCGCTGGGGGGTGATGACGCCGGCGATCCTGCCGTCGGAGTCGACCCGCAATTTGATGATGACCGCCTATCCGCGGATGGTCGAGATCCTGCAGTTGCTGGGCTCGTCGAGCTTCCTCTTGACGCCGTCGGAGAAGGACATGGCGGGGCCGCTCGCGTCGCAGATCGAGCAGTATCTCGCCACCGACAAGGTCGCCGCGAAGGACCGGGTGAAGCTGTTCCGCCTGGCATGGGATGTCGCGGGGAGCGCCTTCGGCAGCCGCCAGGTGCTGTACGAGCGGTTCTTCGCCAGCGATCCGCTGACCCGCGCGCGGGCGATGGCGGCGGTCTACCCGAAAGGGCCGGTCATGGAACGGGTGCTCGACTTTTTGGGGAAGAGCGGCGAGGCATGAATCCGCGAGGTGTGATAGGATTCAGCGAGCGGATCTGGTTCGTCTTTCCCGCGGAAGCGGGCACCCAGGGGAAAGCGACGTAACGGTTGCCCTGGGCCCCCGCCTTCGCGGGGGCGACGAGATAGAAAGTCTGGATAAGGAGACCAAGCGATGGCCAAGCGACCGATGTATCTCCAGCACGTCAACGTCTATGTCCGCAATGTCGAGCGGTCGAAGAAATGGTACGAGGACCTGCTGGGGCTTCATGTCTACGAATACCGGCCGGGCTGGGCGGCGTTCCTGTCGGCCGACGAGGAGCAGTCGCACGAGGTGGCGCTGATGCAATTGGGCGAGGACGCGCCCTTGCAGCAGAAGCGGCAGGTGGGGCTCAACCACATGGCGTGGCGGCTCGAAAGCCTCGACGACCTCAAGGAGTTCTACGCCAAGATCAAGAAGGAAGGCATCGCGATCGACCATATCGCCGATCACGGCATCTCGCTCGGCATCTACCTGCGCGATCCGGACGGCAACGGCGTCGAGGTGTTCTATGAGATGCCGCGCGCCGAATGGCCGGTCGACTATCACATCTTCTCGCGCGACGTGGTGAGCCGCGGCCGCTTCCCCGGCCCGTGGGACGCCGAGATGATCGACCAGGTGCCGGTGCCGCAGCCCGCGGCGGCGGAGTAAATTACCCTCACCCTCCCATCGCCAAGGCGATGGGCCCCTCCCTCTCCCGCAAGCGGGAGAGGGGCTGTAAGATCGCGTCTGTCATCCCCTCTCCCACTGGTGGGAGAGGGTGGCGAGCAACGCGAGCCGGGTGAGGGTTGATGCGTACACACAGAATCGCCGCGCTCGGCGGCGACGGGATCGGCCCGGAGGTGGTCGAGGCCGGGCTCGAGGCGCTGGCGGTCTGCGCCGAGCGCGACGGCTCGTTCGCGCTCGATGTCGAGCGCTTCGACTGGGGGTCCGAGTACTACCGCAAGCATGGTCTTATGATGCCGGCCGACGGCGCCGACCGGTTGCGCGGGTTCGACGCGATCCTCTTTGGCGCGGTCGGCGCGCCCGGCATCCCCGATCACATCACGCTGTGGGGGTTGCGCCTGTCGATCTGCCAGCCGCTCGACCAGTACGCCAATGTCCGGCCGACGCGCATCCTGCCCGGCATCACCAGCCCGCTGCGCGCGGTCTCGGGGCCGCAGCTCGACTGGGTCATCGTTCGAGAAAACTCGGAGGGTGAATATGCCGGCGTCGGCGGCCGGGTGCATCAGGGAATGGCGATCGAGACCGCGACCGACGTGTCGATGATGACCCGCGCCGGCGTCGCGCGGATCATGCGTTTCGCGTTCGGGCTGGCGCGGTCGCGGCCGAGGAAGCTGCTGACGGTCGTCACCAAATCGAACGCGCAGCGCCACGCGATGGTGATGTGGGACGAGATCGCCGCGGAGGTCGCGACGGAATTTCCCGACGTGACCTGGGACAAGATGCTGGTGGACGCGATGACGATGCGCATGGTGATGCGCCCGCAATCGATCGACACGATCGTCGCAACCAACCTGCACGCCGACATTTTGTCCGACCTCGCGGCGGCGCTGGCCGGCTCGATCGGCATCGCGCCGACCGCCAACCTCAACCCCGAACGCACCGCGCCGTCGATGTTCGAGCCGATCCACGGTTCCGCCTTCGACATCGCCGGCAAGGGCATCGCCAACCCGATCGGCACGTTCTGGACCTGCGTGATGCTTTTGGAGCATATCGGCGAGAAACCGGCGGCGGCGCGACTGATGCGCGCGATCGAGCGGGTGACGGCAGACAAATCGCTGCACACGCCCGACCTCGGCGGTCGGGCGACGACGGTGCAGGTGACGGCGGCGGTGTGCGCGGCCCTGCGCGCGGCGAACGATTGAGATCGGTTTGCCAGGCGGGAAATTGCTCTAATCTTGTCGTCCCGGCGCAAGCCGGGACCCACTCATCCGAGGCAGGAGCGGTTGAAGGGTGGGT
>JASHUW010000192.1 GCA_030039815.1 Alphaproteobacteria bacterium | reverse complement strand
ATGAGCGACGGGCTCGGCGACATTCCGGACCCGCTCGGGCGCGCCGAACGGGCGATGCACGATGCCGTCGGCGCGCTGCAGCAGGGCACGCCACGCGACGCGGTCGGTCCGCAGAGCGAGGCGCTCGACCAGTTGCAGCAAGGCGCGCACGACTTCGCCAAGCAACTGCAACAGCAGCTCTCCAAGGGCTTGGGTTCGGGCGAGTTCGGAACGACCGGCCAGATGCCGCCCGACAGCGCCGACCGCGATCCGTTCGGCCGACCGCTGTCCGCTGACGGCACCTATGACCAGGGTGATGTCGCGATCCCGGACGACACGATCATGCAGAAGTCCAGGCAAATCCTCGACGAGCTGCGACGCCGCGCCGGGGAGCGGTCGCGCCCGGCCATCGAGCTTGACTACATCGATCGCCTGCTGCGTCAATTTTGACGCCATTTTAGGCTTTGAGCGTTCTGATTAATGACAATGGATCGGCGACTGCTCCTGTCAATCATCGCGGGCGCCGTGATGCTGCCGGGGATGGCGCGCGCCGTGCCGGCGCCGCCGCCCGGACCGTGGCGGCTGAAGCTGACCAACCCGCATACCGGCGAGACCTTTGACGGGGCATATCGCGACGATAACGGCCCGATCGCGACGGTGATGTCCGATCTTTCGGTGTTCCTGCGGGATTTCCACTCGGGCGCGACGATTGCCTACGATGTCGCGGCGCTCGATTTTCTCTATTCGGTGATGGATGCGGTCGGCCAGACCGAGGCGCAGATCCTGTCAGCCTACCGCACCCGTGAGACCAATGAGATGTTGGCTCGGACGACGTTTGGCGTCGCCGAGAACAGCCAGCACATGTACGGCAAGGCGCTCGACGTTCATTTCGGCTCAAAGCTCGCCGAGGCGATGCAAGCAGCGCGCGCCATGAAGCGCGGCGGCGTCGGCTGGTACCCCAATTCCGGTTTCATCCATATCGACTCAGGCCCGGTGCGAAACTGGGACCTCGACGATACCGGGCTTGGCCGACTGTTGTTCGACGGACGCGAGATCCACTTCAACGACAAAGGCGAGCTGGTGATCACGGCGGGTCATGGCCATGGCATCCCGCTGATGGTCGGCGGTGGACGGCCGCCGACCGTGCGCCAGCGCATGGCGCGGCTGCATCAGCTCGCGCGCGCCGAATTCCTGGCGCGTCACCGCTAGCCGGTCAGCCCGCGGCGAACGTCACCAGCACACCGACCGCCGCGTCGGGTGCCGGCAGGAAGCCGACGACGAAATGGCTGGTCTCGCCCGGGAGCAGCTTTTCGCGCGGCGGGTCGATGATCTTGAACACCAGCTCGTGCTGGTTCGCGTCGCGCAACGCGACCCGCAGATGCGGCACGCTGCGGGTTACCGCGACCCGATTGGTGATGTCGCCCTCGACGATCAGCCCGTCGGCGTTGCGGGTGGATGTGACGTTGGCGATGTCGAGCCCGGCGCCGAGCGGGCCTGTCTTGAGCCCGACCAGGTCGTAGATTTGCCCGGTCTGCGGCCACATCGCGACCACTTGGTTGCGGCCGAGGATCGCCGCGACGACGGCGCCGCCGATCAGGAGGATGACGATCATCCAGCCCAACCCCGCGCCGGGCCGGCGGCGCGCGGCGGTCGGCGCGGTGATCGCGGGGCGCGGCCTCGTTGCGGGATCATCGCGCTCGGCCGCTTCGACGCGCTCGCGCAAGCGCGCGAGCGGTGGCGATTGCGGTATCCGATGGTGCCAGCTATGCCCGCAACTGGCGCAGCGCACGGTGCGGCCGGAGGGTCGGTTCATCGCCTCGTCATCGACCTTGTAACGGGTGTGGCAGGCCGGGCAGACGAGGATCATCGCAAGTGGCTGGCTGGTTTGCCTCGCCGGAATGATCGCGGATTTGCGGGATTTTGTCGATCCGGCCATGCTCAGCCAGCCGCTCGCCGGGCGCAACCACTCCGCCGTCGCGTTCACTTTCGAGCGGAGCCTAACGCCGTCCCCTGTTCGCCTTGCATAGATCTCTCTCCCGCCGCTTGCTTGTTTATCAGGCAGCCGCACCGCCAAGAAGGAAAGCAACAAGCTTAATCACGATATAGAGAACCGAACGACACTGCTTCACCTTGACTTCGCCCGGGGGCCTCGGCAACTTGCCCGCCGTCGTTGCGAATTCGAATAAAGCGGGAGCAGGGAATGCACGTTGGCGACGCCGGCCGGCCGGACCGACGGTGTGTTTCAGGCCGTCGATAGGCATGGCGGCAGCGACCGATCCGCTTCTTGACGTTCGCGACATCGCCTTGCGCTTTGGCGGCATCGTCGCGCTCGACGGCGTTTCCTTCACCATAGATGAAGGACAGATCCTCGGCCTGATCGGACCGAACGGTGCCGGCAAGACGACGCTGTTCAACTGCGTCAGCCGGCTCTACACGCCCAATCGCGGCGATATCCTGTTTGAAGGGCGCTCGACGCTGCGCCGCCCGGCGCACCGCATCGCCGAGATCGGCATCGCCCGCACCTTTCAGAACCTGGCCCTGTTCGGCCCGCAATCGGTGCTCGACAATGTGCGGATCGGGGCGCACGCCAAAAGTCGCAGCGATTTCATTAGCGACGGGCTGCGCCTGCCCTGGGTGCTCCGGCAGGAAGCCCGGACCAACGAAATCACCTGGTCGCTCTTAAAGTTGCTCGACCTCGAAAGCGTCGCGCATCGCTCGGCCGATGGGCTGCCACTCGGCACGCGCAAGCGGGTCGAGCTCGCGCGCGCGCTCGCGGCGCAGCCGAAGCTGCTGCTGCTCGACGAGCCGGCGGGCGGGCTCAACCACGGCGATGTCGGCGAGTTGGGGACGCTTATCCGCCGGATCCGCGATGAGCGCCACGTCACCGTGCTGCTGGTCGAGCATCACATGAACCTCGTCATGTCGGTGGCGGACAAGGTTGTGGTGCTCGATTTCGGGCGCAAGATCGCCGAGGGCACCCCGGCCGAGGTCCAGCGCAACGAGGATGTTATCCGCGCCTATCTCGGCACCACCCGGGAGCACGCGGCATGATGCTCGAAGTGTCCGGGCTCAACGCATTCTACGGCCAGAACCAGGCGCTTTACGATGTCGGCTTCAGCCTCGGCGAGGGCCAGGTTCGCACGCTTCTCGGCGCCAACGGGGCCGGCAAGACCACCGTACTGCGATCGATCTGCGGCATGGTGCGGGTCGCCGGCGACATCCGTTTCGACGGCAAGTCGATCGCCGGCTGGGCGACGGAAGACGTGGTGCGGCTCGGCGTCGCGCACGTGCCGGAAGGCCGCGGCACCTTCGTGCGGCTGACGGTCGAGGAAAACCTGCAGCTCGGCGCCATAACCCGCAAGGACAAACGCGAGATCGCTGCCGATATCGAGCACGTCTACGTCAATTTTCCGCGACTCAAGGAGCGCCGCACGCAACAGGCCGGCACGCTGTCCGGAGGCGAGCAGCAGATGCTCGCCGTGGGGCGCGCGCTGATGCTGCGCCCTCGCCTGCTGCTGCTCGACGAGCCGTCGTTCGGCCTTGCGCCGCTGATCGTCGAGGAGCTGTTCGCGATCCTGCGCCGGATCAACGAGGAGACCGGTGTCGCGATGCTGGTGGTCGAGCAGAACGCGGCGCTTGCCCTTGAGCTGGCGGAGCATGCCTATCTGCTCGAAACCGGCCGCGTGGTGATGGATGCGCCGGCCGACGTGGTCGGCGCAGACGAGTCGATCCGCCGCTCCTATCTCGGGTACTGACGCATGGAATTGCTGCTGCAGCAGGTGATGGCGGGTCTGGCGAACGGCGCGATCTACGCCTGCATGGCCCTCTCCGTGGTGATGATCTTCCAGGCCATCGACCACCTCAATTTCGCCCAGGGCGAGATGGCCATGTTCTCGACCTTTATCGCCTGGCAGTTGATTGCCTGGGGCACGCCTTACTGGCTCGCCTTTGCGGCGTCCATCGTCCTTTCCTTCGTCGCCGGGGTGCTGATCGACCGGGTGCTGTTCCGGCCGGTTCAGAAGGCGCCGATATTGAGCCAGCTTGTCGCGTTCATTGCGCTCTTCAGCATCCTCAACAGCTCGGCCGGTCAAATCTGGGACTACACGATCAAGACCTTCCCGACGCCATTCGGGCACACTCCGCTGCTAGGCTCCTTGGTCGATACGCACGAAGCCGCGATGATCGGCGTGACGCTGTTGCTGCTCGTCCTGCTCTACGCGTTTTTCCGCGGGACGCGGCTGGGCCTGGCGATGCGCGCCGCGGCGGCGAACCCGGAGTCGGCACGGCTGGTCGGAGTCCGGGTCGGCTGGATGACCGCGCTCGGCTGGGGGATGGCGGCGGCGATCGGCGCCGTCGCGGGCATGCTCATCGCCCCGGTCGTCTTCCTCGAGCCAAACATGATGATCGGCGTGCTGCTTTACGGCTTTGCCGGAGCGGTGCTGGGAGGCCTCAGCAGCCCCGCCGGCGCGGTGATCGGCGGGTTTGCCGTCGGCGTGCTCGAAAATCTCGCGGGCACATTCATCCCCTATGTCGGCCAGGAACTGAAATTGAGCCTTGCGCTGATCATGATCGTCATCGTGCTGATGTTTCGGCCGAGCGGTCTTTTTGGACGCAGCGTGGTGAGCCGCGTATGACGACCACGATCCCGAAAGACGACGTCGCGGTCGCTCCGGCGGTCCCCGCGGAGCGGGCCGTCCGGGTACGGCTCGGTCCGCGCCATCTGATCATCGCCGGGTTTGTCGTCGCGGCCTTTGTGGTTCCGTTGTTGAGCTCGAGCTTTGTGACCTTCCAGCTCACCGAGGTGCTGATCTACGGGCTGGCGATCCTCGGCCTCAATCTGCTGACCGGGTTCAACGGTCAGTTCTCGCTGGGGCACAGCGCGTTTTACGGCATCGGCGCCTATACCGCTGCGATCCTCATTCACAATTACGAAGTATCGTATTTGTGGACTCTGCCCGCCGCCGGCGCGTTGTGCTTTGTCATCGGCTTCCTGTTTGGCCTACCGGCGTTGCGCCTGCAGAACCTCTATCTGGCGCTGGCGACCTTCGCGCTGGCGACGGCGATGCCGCAAATTCTCAAATTCCATGCGCTCGAAGGGTGGACCGGCGGAGTTCAAGGGCTGGTCGTCGATCAACCGGAGGCGCCGGGTTTCGTGCCGATAAGCGACGATCAGTGGCTCTATTACTTCACGCTGATCGTCATGTTGGTGATGTTCTTGTGCGCCGAGTTCCTCATCCACAGCCGCACCGGCCGGGCGATCATGGCGATCCGCGACAACCCGATCGCCGCGGCAGCAATGGGCATCAACAACTCGCTCTACAAGACGCTGACCTTCGGGGTGAGCGCGCTGTACACGGGCGTTGCCGGCGCGCTCGGCGCGCTTGCAATCGGGTTCGTCGCGCCGGACAGCTTCACGATCTTTTTGTCGATCTCGCTGCTGGTCGGCCTGGTCATCGGCGGCGTGGGGTCGATCCCCGGCTGCCTGTTCGGCGGATTGTTCGTGCTCTACGTGCCGAACATCGCCAACGCGCTTTCGACCGGCTTGGCCGGGGCGATTTACGGCGTCATCCTGCTGCTGGTCATCTTTGTCATGCCAGCCGGCGCCGCCGGCTTTGTACGCATTGTCGTCGCTCGCATATCGCGCTGGCGGCAAACTTCACCCGAGGAGAGTTAAGCCATGAAGCACTTGACGCGCCGTACGATCCTTGCCGCCGTGCCGGCGGCGATCGCCCTGGGCGTGCCTTTCGTATCGGCCCGCGCCAAGGATTACGGTCCCGGCGTCACCGACAAGGAAATCAAGCTAGGCAATACCGGGCCCTATAGCGGCCCGGCCTCATCCTACAGCCCGGTACCGAAATCCCAGGTTGCCTACTGGAAGATGATCAACGACCAGGGCGGCATCAACGGCCGCATGATCAATTTCATCTCCTACGACGATGCCTATACGCCGCCGAAGACGGTCGAGATAGTGCGCAAGCTGGTCGAGGAAGACCAGGTGCTGCTGGTCGCGAGCCCGCTCGGCACGCCGACCAACAGTGCGATCTGGCACTACATGAACGAAAAAAAGGTGCCGCAAATGTTCGTCGCGACCGGCGCGACGAAATGGGACGACCCGAAAGGCCATCCCTGGACCATCGGCTGGCAGCCGAACTACCAGAGCGAAGGCCGCATCTACGCGACCTACATCCTCAAGAACAAGCCGGACGGCAAGGTCGGCGTGCTCTACCAGAACGACGATTTCGGCAAGGACTATCTGAAGGGGGTCAAGGACGGGCTCGGCGACAAGGCGTCGATGGTCATCGTCGAGACCTCCTACGAGACGACCGACCCGACGGTCGATTCTCAGGTGGTCGACATGAAAGCCAAAGGCGTCGACGTCTTCGTCAACACGGCGATCCCGAAATTCGCCGCACAGGCGATCCGCAAGGCGGCCGACATCCAGTGGAAGCCGCTGCACATCCTCAGCAGCATCGGCAACTCGGTCGGCGCTACGTTGAAGCCCGCAGGCCTCGAGTACGCGAAGGACCTGGTCTCCGACTTTTATCTGAAGGACGCGACTGATCCGAAGTGGAAGGACGATGCCGGATTCAAGGAGTGGTCCGCCTTCATGGACAAATATATCCCTGACGGCGACAAGACCGATGCCGGCTACGTCGCCGGCAGCAGCCTAGCGGCGACGCTGGCACAAGTACTGAAGCAGTGCGGCGATGATCTGACGCGCGAGAACGTCATGAAGCAGGCGGCGAGTCTCAAAGATTTTACCGTTCCGATGCTGCTGCCGGGCATCAAGGCCAACACCTCGCCGACGGATTTCGCGCCGATCAAACAGGTTCAGATGGCCAAGTTCGACGGCCAGCGCTGGAACCTGTTTGGCGACCTGATCACCGGCGCGGTCGGCTGATCGCGACAGCGCGGCGATGCGTCGGTAGCGGCAAAGCCGCCGACGCCGCTCCGCAACACCGGCCCGCGCGGCTGGACGCTGCCGTATCGCCTGTGTCAAGGTCACGCGCAACCCGCAGAGCACAGGCAGGTCCGGGGATCGGGGCGTCTCGGTGACTGGCGTGGTCAGACTGCAGAACATCGGCAAGCGCTATGGTCCCGATGCCGATATCCTGCATGACGTCTCGATGGAGCTCGACGCCGGCGGGTTCTATTTCCTGAGCGGGCTCAGCGGAGCCGGCAAAACGACGCTGCTGAAGATTATCTATCTGGCGGAAACGCCGTCGCGCGGCATCGTTACGCTATTCGATACCGACGCCTCGCTCGCCGACCGCGAGACGCATACGGCATTGCGCCGCCGCATCGGCATCGTCTTTCAGGATTTCCGTCTGGTCGATCATCTGAGCGTTCGCGACAATGTGGCGCTACCGCTGCGGATTGCTCGCGCGCCGGAGCGCGAGATTCGCGAAAACGTACCCGAGCTGCTGAGCTGGATGGGCCTCGAGGGCAAGCTCGATTTGCGCCCGGCGACGCTGTCGGGTGGCGAGCAGCAGCGCGTCGCGATCGCCCGCGCCATCGTGCGCCGACCCGACCTGCTGATCGCCGACGAGCCGACCGCCAATGTCGATGGCGATATCGCGATGCTCCTCGTGCGCGTGTTCGAGCGCATCAACAAGCTCGGCACGACGGTGCTGATCGCCACCCACGACGTGGCCTTCGCACGCCAGTTCGCGCATCGCCGCTATCATCTCGACCAGGGCGCGCTGACCCTCGCCAGCGAAGGGGCGACCGCATGATCGGCGCGCCGCGGCTATCCCTGCTTCCCCACCAGCTGCGTCTCGACCTGCCGCTGCGGCAGGATGAATCCGCCCGGTTCCTGCCGTGGATCATCGCGCTGATGGTTTATTTCGCAGCGATGGGTGGAGTTGGCTTGATCTCGCTCGGCGAGGCGCTGAGCCGATGGGATGCGTCGCTGGCGGGCACTCTGACCCTGCAGATTCCCCCCGACACCTCGCAACCGCGCATCGATATGGCGTTGGGCGCGCTGCGACAGACCAAGGGCGTGGTTTCAGCGCGGCTGTTGCCGCCAGAGGAGACCGCAAACCTGCTGCAACCCTGGCTCGGCAACAACGTGGCGATCGCCGACCTGCCGCTACCGCAGTTGATCGATGTTCGCGTCGATCCTCGCATGACGATCGCCTACACGATGCTGCGCAGCCAACTCGCTTCCGTCATACCTGGATCGCGGCTCGACAACAGCCCTTCCTGGGTCGGGGGTGCGCGCGACTTCGCGCTGCGGATCGAAGACGTGATAACCGCCGGAGTGGCAGCCATTGCTGCGCTAATCATCACGATCATCATCTTTACCGCGCGGATCGGCTTGGCGATCCATCGCTCGGTCATCGAGCTGCTGCATCTGCTTGGGGCGCAGGACGCCTATATCGCGCGGCAGTTTCAGATTCACGCACTGTCCCTCGGGTTGCGTGGTGGCTTCATCGGCGCGATCGTCGCCGCGCTGACCGTGGCGTTTCTAGAACCGGCGGCGCATATGCTGGCGCTACCAGTGCCGATTGCCGCGTACGGCATCTTCGACTGGCGGGTATGGCTGCTGTTGATCGCCGCATGTCTGATGGCCGGAGGCATCGCGATGGTGACAGCGCGGATCACCGTCTTGCGACAGCTGGCGCGGATGCCGTGACCGCCTCCGCGCGCCGCTGGCCCCGAGCCCTTGGCTGGTTCGCCGCCGGCGCGGCAACGACGCTGCTGCTGTGGGTGGCGGGACTCGCTTGGTTCGTGCACAGTTCGCTGACCATGGCACCCGACGCGGGTCGGACCGACGCCATCGTCGTGCTGACCGGCGGCCGCTTGCGGCTCGAAACCGGTCTCGACCTGCTCAGCGCCGGACGCGCGCAACGGCTCTTCGTCTCGGGCGTCAACCCGCATGTCGATCGGCTCGAGTTGATGCGCGTTGCCGGACATGCCGGAGATGAAGACCTGAACCGGGTCGTGATCGGCCACGATGCCGACAACACGCTCGGGAACGCTCGCGAGACCGCCGGCTGGATGCAGCAGGAGGGCTACAGCAGCCTGCGTCTGGTGACCAGCTGGTACCACATGCAGCGCAGTCTCCTCGAATTCCAGCGCGCGATGCCGCAGACGCGGATCGTCGCCGAGCCGGTTTTCGCCGGGCATGAGGGCGAGGCGTGGTCCGGATGGCTCGAGGTGGGGGCGCTGACGGTCAGCGAATACGACAAATACCTGGCGACGCTGGTGCGCCCCGAGCTCGCGATGATCTGGCCGCGACTCGGCGATGGCCGCGCGCTCAACGCCGCCGAGAACGCGGTCGCGGTCAGCCACCGCCCATGAGACGCTTCCGCGCGGCCGCCTTCAACCTGGTGTTTTTTGTCGGCACCGCGGCCTTTGGAGTCGCAGGACTGCCTTTCCTGCTCACCCCGCGCCGCACGGCGATGCGCTTCGGCCGTTTCTGGGCGCAGGCCGTGCTATGGGCGCTGAAGGTTATCGTCGGGCTCGACGGCGACATTCGCGGTCGCGAGAACATCCCGGCGGGCGCGTGCCTCATCGCCATGAAGCACCAGTCGATGTGGGACACCCTGATGCTGCCGCCGCTGCTCGGCGATCCGGCGGTCGTCATCAAGCGCGAGCTGCAATTCGTGCCGTTCTACGGCTGGTACGCGACCCGCGCCGGTTCGATCTTTATCGACCGCCAGGGCGGAGCCGGCGCCTTGCGCCGCATGGTCGCCGCCGCCAAGCGGGCGATCGCCGCGGGGCGGCCGGTAGTGATCTTTCCGCAAGGCACGCGCACCGCGCCGGGTCTGCCAATCGAAGCGGCGCCCTATCAGCCGGGAGTTGCCGCGCTCTATCGCGAGCTCGGGGTGCCACTGGTACCGGCCGCCGTCAATTCGGGGCTCTATTGGGGCCGCCGCGCGTTCATGAAGCGGCCCGGCCGGATCGCCGTTCAATTCCTCGAACCCATCCCGCCCGGGCTGCCGCGCCGCGACGTCATGACGATGCTGCAAGCGCGGATCGAGGAGGCGACCGCTGCACTGGAACGGGAAGCCGGCTACCGCTGATCGGGGAACCAGTCCTCGTCACCCGAACCGATGATCTGTCCGAGCGTATATGGGCATTCGGCCGGGACGCGGCTCATGAAATCGGGGGGCATGTCTTCCTGTTGCCGGAGCAAGCGTAGCGCCGTGCGGTAAAGATCGGACAAATCGAGCTTTGCGCGAATGCTAGCGGTCAACGTCCGACCGAGTTGGATGCGCCATTCGACGATCTCGGCGCGCCAATGATTGGCGGGGGCGGCAACGCCGGAATATTCGAGCTTCAAAAAATGCTCGATGATGTGCTCGCACAAGGATTGCGCCGAGCGGACCTCGCTACGTCCCAAATCCTCGATCTCCTCGGCGATGAGCTCGGCATCTAGCCGATTACTCGTAGCCGGCAAGCCACGCAGAACGGCTGCCTGTTGCTGCGTCCAGGCATAAAAATCGTCGTCGTAAAGCGTCGTGGTTGCTCGGTCCATCTGTGTGAGATTAACGCGCGCCATGCTCTCCGCAAACGTCAACGTGACTTTGCTTCCGCGATGAAATCGCCGACCGCATCGACGACGCCGGGACCGAGCGGCAGTTTCGGATCGAAATAGGTCTTGAGGTTGGCCGTGCGGTCGTCGCTCGCAACCGTCTTCAGCACATGGTTGACATCGGGGAGCAGCACCAATTTGGCGGCCGGGTCGGCGGCTTTCAGCCGGCGCGCGTCATCAGCGCTCACCTGGATGTCGCGCTCACCCTGCAGAATAAGCACCGGTCCCTTGTATTGCGCCAATACCTTCGGCGGGTCGTAGGACAGCAGGTCGATCAGGAAGCCCTGCACCGCCGGCTGGAAAATCGAAAAAATCTCCGGCCGCGTATGCTCGATCGACACCTCGACGCGCTGGCCGGCCTCCAGCGTCTCGATATCGCGCAGCGCCTCGTCGAGAAACGGCGCGTTCGCCGGGTTCGAGC
>JASHUW010000191.1 GCA_030039815.1 Alphaproteobacteria bacterium | reverse complement strand
TAGCCGCCATGCCAGGGCGGACCCAGCCGCTCGAAGGCGATGCAACTGCGCCCGCCATCGATGTAGGAAATCGTGCTCTGCGGGCTGCCCTTGACGAAGTTGGTCCAACCCGCGCCGCGCCGCGTCATCTGGTTCATGTCCCGGAAGTCGTCGGGCATGTTGACGTAGCCGGTCCACACCGTGCAGTTCTTGCCCTGATGACCGGCCGCGGTGACCTTGTACGGGTCCATGATCATCACGTCGGCCTCGACCTCGTAGCGGGCATTCTTGGCCATCGTCACTTGTCGGGCGATGTCGCAGCGGCCGCCGGTGGACATCGTCAGGAACGTTTCGACCGGCGTGCCGGTCTGGCATCGCGCGCCGGCGCCGAGATCGACGCGCGCGGTGTTGCACGGGATCGCCGGCCAGCGCGCCTCGTCGACCCGCGTGTCACCCGAGAACGGGTTGAACGGGTTGACGTGTTGGATTGGCGCGGGCGCGGTGACATTGACGTCGGGTAGCGGCGCTTGCGGCTGTTGCGCCAAAGCCGTCGGTACGGCAGAGACGAGCAGCGCCAGGGCTGCCATGATGCGAACTACCATGACAGGGCCTCCGAGATTTTGAGCGGCGGCGGATTGTACGGGAACCGTTCTACCACAGGTCGAGACTGATGGTCACCGCTCTCAGCGCAATCACCCTCGCGACGCGCGACATGGCGGCGGCGGTGCGCTTCTACCGGCTCTGCGGCTTTGAAATCCTCTATGGCGGTGAGAGCGCGAGCTTTACCAGCTTCCGCGCCGGCTCGTCGTACCTCAACCTCATCGCCGAGCCGGCCGAGATCGCATGGTGGGGCCGCGCGATCTTCTACGACGACGATGTCGACGGGCTTTACGCCCGCCTCCTCGCCGCCGGGGTCACGCCGCAGGCGCCGCCGCGCGACGCGCCGTGGGGCGAGCGCTTCTTTCACGTCACCGACCCGGACGGCCACGAAATCAGCTTTGCCTGGCCCTTAAAACGCTGAATCATGGCGGCGACAGGGAGGAACAGGCCATGCCGCAGCTGAGCTATGTCCATGGCGCGAGCGATATCCCGCTGCTCGGCGAGACGATCGGCGTCCATTTCGACCGTGCCGTCGCGGCATACGGCGAGCGCGACGCGCTCGTCGTGCGCCATCAGCACATCAAGTGGAGCTACCTGGAGCTGCGGCGCGAGGTCGATGCCTTCGCCGCCGGGCTTATCGCGCTCGGCCTCAAGCCCGGCGAGCGCATCGGCATCTGGTCGCCCAACAATGCCGAATGGGTCATCACCCAGTTCGCCACCGCCAAGGCGGGGCTGATCCTCGTCAACATCAACCCGGCCTATCGCCTCGCCGAATTGGAATACGCGCTCAACAAGGCGGGCTGCGTCGCGCTCGTCACCGCGGTGCGCTTCAAGTCGAGCGACTATATCGGGATGCTGCGCACGCTCGCGCCGGAGCTCGACACCGCCGCGCCGGGCAACCTGCACGCCGCGAAGCTGCCCGAGCTGCGGCTCGTGATCACGATCGGAGCCGGCAGCGAGAAGGGCATGATCCCGTTCGATGACGTCGCCGGGCTCGGCGGCGACGCCGAGCGGCGCCGGCTGAGTTTCCTGGCCGAGACGCTGCAATTCGACGACGCGATCAACATCCAGTTCACCAGCGGCACCACCGGCTTTCCCAAGGGCGCGACGCTCACCCACCACAACATCCTCAACAACGGCTACTTCACCGGCGTCGCGATGAAGTTCACCGCGGCGGACCGGCTGTGTATCCCGGTGCCGCTCTACCACTGTTTCGGGATGGTGCTCGGCAACCTCGTCTGCCTGACGCACGGTGCGGCGATGATCTTTCCGAGCGAGGCGTTCGAGCCGCTGGCGACGCTCGAAGCCGTCGAGACCGAGCGCTGCACCGCGCTGCACGGCGTGCCCACCATGTTCATCGCCGAGATGGACCACCCCGAGTTCAGCCGCTTTGACCTCAGGTCCTTGCGCACCGGAATCATGGCCGGCAGCCCGTGCCCGATCGAGGTCATGCGTCGCGCGGTCGACCAGATGCACCTGTCGGAAATCTGCATCGCCTACGGCATGACCGAGACCAGCCCGGTGAGCTTCCACGGCGCGACCGACGATCCGTTGGAACGCCGCGTCTCGACCGTCGGCCGCATCTTCCCGCATGTCGAGGCCAAGGTCGTCGACGCCGAGGGCCGGGTCGTGCCGCGCGGCACCCCGGGCGAAATCTGGACGCGCGGTTACGTTGTGATGCTCGGCTACTGGAACGACAAGGAGCGCACCGCCGAGGCGATCGACCCGGCCGGGTGGATGAAGACCGGCGACCTCGGCACCATCGACGACGAGGGCTATTGCAACATCGTCGGCCGCATCAAGGACATGGTGATCCGCGGCGGCGAGAACATCTATCCGCGCGAGATCGAGGAATTCCTCTACCGCCACCCGAAAATCCAGGATGTGCAGGTGATCGGCGTGCCCGACCCGCGCTTTGGCGAGGAGCTGTGCGCCTGGGTCAAGCTGCGCGACGGCGAGCACGCCGCGCCCGAGGAGATCCAGGAATTCTGCAAGGGCCAGATCGCCCACTACAAAATCCCGCGCTACATCAAGTTCGTCGATGCCTTCCCGATGACCGTCACCGGCAAGATCCAAAAATTCGTGATGCGCGAGACGATGGTCCGCGAGCTCGGCCTCACGATGCAGAAGACGGCTTAGCCGCTCCGGTCGTCCCGGGGGCGGGCCGAGATCCGCCGTTCGGCGCCTCGTGCTTCGGATCGTCGCATAGCGGCCCTGGCCGGCACGGTCCCTGCACGTCTATACGGAATGGAAACATTCCGTCCGGCAGCATAGGGTGCCGGGCGCAAGGGTGATGACGCGCGTCTCGCGGCGACGATGGATATTCACGAAGCCCGGCGCATATAGACTTTCGATGCCGGCGGCGTCGCGCGATACGGCGTCGAGGTCGCGGGGCCGGCATCGGCGCTGGCGCAATCGACCGAGGAACAGGATGACCAAGATCAAATCCGTCGCCGCCTATCCCGTTTCGGTGCCGCGCCCGCAACCGGTGTGGACCGCGCAAGAACGTTCGACCGCGTGGAACGCCATCCTTGTCCAGCTGCTGACCGATGACGGGCTCGCCGGCCACGGCATCATCCATGCCGGCCCGGCGCCGCGGGTCTGCGAGTACATCGCGAAGTTCGGCGAGTTCGTCGCCGGCATGGATGCGCTTGCCACCACGGTGGTGTGGGAGAGGCTGTTTGCCTTGACCTCCCCGCGTCCCGGCGCCATTGGCAGCAATCCTGCCGTCCCCGCGCCGATCGCGCGCACCGACCGCGCCGTCGCGATGGCGGCGATCGCCGGCATCGATATCGCGCTGTGGGACTTGAAGGGCAGGGCGGCCAACATGCCGGTCTACCGCCTGCTCGGCGGCGAGAACCGGCCGCTCCACACTTACGCGACCGGCGGCTATTACCGCGGCGTCAGCGACAAGGAATATGGCGCCGAACTGGCTCGGTTTCTCGAGCTTGGCTACCGCGCGGTGAAGCTCAAATGCGGCGCCGGCAGCGTCGAGGCCGAGGCCAAGCGCGTTGCCGCGGTGCGCCGGGCGATCGGCGACGCGCCCGATCTGCTGCTCGACATGAACGCGCCCTACGACCTTTCCGACTGCATCGATTTTGCCCATCGCGTCGCGGCGTCGAACATCTTCTGGCTCGAGGAGCCGCTGCATTGGTACTTGCAGCCGGCGGATTTCGCCTCTCTCGCCGCGGCGACGCCGATCCCCCTGGCGCATGGCGAGCGCGAGCTCACCCGCTTCACGGTGCGCGACTTCATCACCATCGGGCGGGTCCGCTACGTGCAGTTCGATGCGACCCGCGCCGCCGGCTTCACCGAGGCGCTGCGCATCGCCCATCTCGCCGAGCAGCACGGGGCGCTCCTCGCGCCGCACACCGCACCCGAAATCCACGGCCACCTCGTGCTGGCGATGCCCCGCGCCGCGTTCGGCGTCGAGTCGCATGGCGGCCGCGACACCGACCCGCTGCATTACGGGCTCTTCACCGAGCACCCGCAGCTCGAAGACGGCCGGCTGGTGCTCTCCGACAAGCCCGGCTTCGGCTTTGAGATCGACTGAGATTTCGTCCGCAAATATGCGGCGACGAGCGGCGGCGGCCGCGCCTTCGGCAGTTGAGGCATCACCCGCGAACCGCGGCACCAAGCCTTTGATATTCCGGTGGTTGCATAAGCTTGCCGTTGCA
>JASHUW010000190.1 GCA_030039815.1 Alphaproteobacteria bacterium | reverse complement strand
GGCCGGCAATAATTGACCTTGGAGGAAACGCATGCGGGACCGCGGCGCATGAGTGCTGCGCTGTCGCTATCGACGATGTTCGCGCCGTTCCGCGTGAAGAGCTTCCGCTTCCAGTTCCCGGCGGATCTCGCGACCTCGTGGGGCATCGAGATGGAGAACCTGGTGCTCGGCTGGTACATCCTGGTCGAGACCGGCTCGGTGCTGCTGTTGAGTCTGTTCTGGGCGCTGCAATATCTCGGGACGCTGCTGGCGCCGCTGTTCGGGATGGCCGGCGACCGGATCGGCCACCGCGCGATCCTCTGCACCATGCGCATCGTCTATGTGGCGCTGGCGCTGACCATGACCGCGCTAGCGACCAGCGGTGCGCTGCGGCCGCTGCACGTCTTCCTGATCGCGACCGCGTCGGGGCTGATCCGCCCCTCCGACCAGACGATGCGCAACGCGCTGATCGCCGAGACCATCCCGCTGCATGGCTTGATGCCGGCCATGGGCATTTCGCGCACGACGCAGGATTCGGCACGCATCGCCGGCTCGCTGATCGGCGCCGGGGTGTTCGCGGTGTTCGGCATGGCGGTCGTTTATGTCGTCATCAGCCTGTTCTATGTCTGCGGCTTCCTCTCGACGCTCGGCGTTGGCGGGCGGCGCGCACCGCGCGAGACCGCGCTCCCCTCGCTGTGGCACGACCTCGTCGACGGGCTTTCCTACGTCTGGGATACGCCGGTTTCGTTGGCGGCGATCTGGCTGGCCCTGCTCGTCAACCTGACCGCGTTTCCGCTGACCGGCGGTCTCCTCCCCTATGTCGCGCGCGAGGTCTACCACATCGACCAGACCGGGCTCGGCACGCTGGTGGCGAGTTTCGCGCTCGGTTCGCTGATCGGCTCGATCGCGGTGAGCTTCGCAGGACGCGCGCTGCGCCCGGCGCGGATGATGATCGTCTTCGCGCTCGCCTGGTACGCCTGCCTCCTGGCCTTCGCCGAGATGCCCGCGCCGGCGAGCGGCCGGGTCGCGCTGGTGCTGGCCGGCATGGCGCAGGCGCTGAGCCTGGTGCCGATGTCCGTGCTGCTGCTGCACAGCGCCGGCGAGCGCTATCGCGGCCGGGTGATGGGCGTGCGCACGCTGGCGATCTACGGCGTGCCGCCGGGGCTGTTGGCGGCAGGCGTTTTGATCGATCGGATCGGCTTTGCTGCGACGGTGTCGGTCTATTGTCTTGTCGGCAGCGCGCTCACCGTGTTCATCGCATTGCGCTGGCGCGAGGCGTTGTGGCCGCTCTCCGCGCCGGCGAACGCGCGCTCAGCAGGTTGATAATCAAGTGCGGCGGCACATCCGTGCCGCCTACGGCTCCAGCCCGCGCGGAGGCGCGAGCGTACATGATCAACCCGCGCGGCGGTTTTCGTAGACCTGGAGATGCGTCCAGGCGGCGCGCAGGAGCGGGGTCGCGACCCCAAGCGCGGCGGCGCGGTGGCGCATGTCGCCGATGATGTATTCGCCCTCGGTGCGCGAGCCGTGCGCCAGATCGTGGTGCATCGAGGCGTTGTTGACGCTGCCCTTCTCGGTCAGCATCGCGCCGATCTGGTCGATATAGGACTGGCGCAGCGGATAGCCGGCGGCTTTGGCGACGGCCTGGTTCTCGGCGAACAGCTCAAGCATCAGCGCCGCGCCGTCCTCGGTTGCGGCGATCTCGCCGATGGTGCCGCGCATCAGGCAGTTCATGCCGGCCATCGTCGTGATCATCACGAACTTTTCCCACATATCGAGCATCACGTTCTCGCTCGGCGGGGCGGAGACCTTGCTGCCCTCGAATTCGGCGCCGATCGCCCTGGTGCGGCTGCTGACACCACCGGCGCGCTCGCCGAAGGCGATGCCGGACAGCCGGTTGTGATGGCGGATGCTGCCGTCGGGCCGGAGGCTGGCGCCGACATAGGCGACGCCGCCGAGGATCGCCTCGCCGCCGAACGCCTCGCCCAGGCGGTCGAGATGGACCAGCCCGTTGAGCAGCGGCAGGATCGCGGTGCCGGGCCCGACCGCGGGGCGGATCGCCGCGATCGCCTGGTCGAGGTCGTAATGCTTCGCGGTCAGCAGGATCACGTCATAAGCGCCGCGCAGCGTGTCGGCGGTGACGAACCGCGGCGTGACCGTGAAGTCGCCGAGCGGGCTGGTCACGACGAGACCGCGCTGTTCGAGCAACGCGGCGCGCGCCGGGCGCACGAGAAACGTCACGTCCCGGCCCGCCTCGGCCAACCGTCCGCCGAAATACCCGCCAACCGCGCCGGCGCCGAGGACGAGGATGCGCATGGGTGCTTCTCCTATGGCCTATCGCGGCAGCTGAGCAGGATTGCACGCATATGCGCGCTTCTCTGCCATCGATGTCGCTCGCCGGCCCGGCGGGGCAAGCCGCGGCGTAAAATTTACTGGCCGTTGCGGGCGGCGACCATCTTGAGGCCGCGCAGCATGTCGAGCGCTTGGGTCAGCTGCTCGTCTTCCGAGCCGCCGAGCTCACCGGTGGCGATCGAGGAGCGGGTATCGTGCTTCTCCGCCGGCTCGACAGTGGTCGCGGAGGGCGACGGGTTCGCCGGGTTGGTGACGTTGGGGACGCCTGGCGTCGGCGCTGGCGCCGCCTTTGGCTGATTGGGCGCGGCCGGGGTCGTGCCGGATGCCCCCGAGGCGGCGGACACCGGATCGGTGTTCTTCAAGGCGCCCGGCAGATCGGCCTCGCGGCGGCCGAAGCCCTGGGCGATGCGTTCGAGCTTCACCGGGGCGACGGTGACGTCGGGGTCAAGCCCTTTTCCTTGGATCACCCGACCATTCGGCGTCTCGAACCGCGCCGTGGTCAGCTTGATCGCGCCGTTGCCATTTAGCGGGATCAGCGTCTCGATCGCGCTCTCGCCAAAGGTCTTGGTGCCGACCAGCACCGCGCGGTGATCGTCCTGCAAGGCACCGGCGACAAGCTCGGCCTCGCTCGCGGTGCCGCCGTTGACGAGGACGACGAGCGGCGCGCCGTTGGTGATGTCGCCGGGGGTCGCCGCGATATGCTTGTCGGCCTCGCCCTTGCGACCCTTGATGACCGCGACGTCGCCCTTGTCGATGAAGTCGTCGGCCGTCTGCACCGCGACGTCGAAATTGCCGCCGGGATTGTTGCGCAAGTCGATGACGTAGCCGATCAGCTTGTTGCCGGCCTGCTGAGCGAGGTTCTGCACGGCCGCGGTCAGCGCCGCCTGGGTTCCGTCGTCGAACCCGGCGATGCGGATATAGCCGATATCGTCGCCTTCCAAGTGCGCGGCGACGGTCGACCACGTCGCGGCGACCCGCTTCAGCTTCACGTCATGCGGCTTGCTGTCATCGCCGCGGAAGGTAAGGGTGACCTCGCTGTCCACCGGCCCGCGCAGCTGCGCCTCGATTTGCGGCAGGGTCAGGTCGAAAACCGGCTCCTTGTCGATCGCGAGAATCGTCTCGCCGGGCTTGATGCCGGCATCGGCCGCCGGCGAGCCGTCGCGCGGCGACACCACCTTGAGCGCGCCGCCGTCGATCGTGACGACGAGGCCGGTCGAGCCGCTCGCCTGATCCGATGGCTGCTGCTGCGCCTTGTACTCGTCCTCGGTCAAATAGACGCAATTCGGGTCAAGACTCGCCATCATCCCGGCGATCGCGGTTTCGATCAGCTTCTGGTCGGTAACCGGCTCGACCGCGTCCTGGCGAATCCGCTCGAACGCTTCACCGAACAGGTTGAGCTGCTCGTAGACGCTGCTCTTGCCGCTGGTCGTCGCCGCCGGCGACGACTGCGCCACCGGCGTCGCTTGCGACCACGCGGCGCTCGGCGCAAGCACGAGCAGGATGAGCAGCGAAAACACCATGAGCTGCGACCGCAGCCAATTGCGCATCAACGTCGATCTCCGCGAAAGTTGCCGCACACTAGCGGAGATATCGGCTATTGCAATGGTCTGTGCAGCCGCACCGGGCAAGCCGCACCGCGATTTAAACCGAGGGTGCAGCCCCGCGCGACAGCCAGCACCGGCGGTTGGAGGAAACCCTCAAATGCCGGCGGTGCAATCGACCGCGGCGGCAAAGCGTCGTATATGGACGCGATGAGCGTCGTCGGTCGTATTCTCGAAGGCACCCGCCATTTATCGTTCGGCGGACCGCTCGATCATCTGCTCGCGCGGATCGGCGAGCACCTGCCCTATTGGCACCATGCGCCGGGTGACCAAGAGGGCAAGGTCGGCGAAAATGGCGCCGGCGACCCGCGCCGCCGCGTCACCTTCACGATCGCGGTCATCGCCCTCGGCGCCAAAATGGCGAAGGCCGACGGCGAGGTGACGCGCGACGAGGTCGCCGCCTTCAACGAAGTGTTCAGCGTGCCGCCGGGCGAGGAAGCGCATATGCGCATGATCTTCGATCTCGCGCGGCGCAGCGCCCACGGCTTCGAAAGCTATGCGCGTCAGGTCGGCCGGCTGTTCGCCGAGGACAAGGCCGTGCTCGAGGACCTGCTCGCCGGCCTCTTCCACATCGCGCTGGCCGATGGTGCACTGTGCGCGGCCGAGGACGCCTATTTGCGCGAGGTCGCCAGGCTCTTCGGTCTCGGCCCGGCCGATTACGCCCGGATCCGGGCGACGCATGGCGGCCCGCCCCATGAGGAGCCGGACGATCCGTACGCCGTGCTCGGGATCGCGGCCGACGCCTCGGTCGAGGAAATCCGCGTCGCCTATCACAAACTGGTGCGCGAAACCCATCCCGACGCGCTGCTCGCCCAGGGCGCGCCGCCGGAGAACCTGGCGATAGCCACCGCCCGCATCGCGCGGATCAATGCGGCGCATGATCGCCTGGTCAAAGGGACGGCGTCGCCCAATTCATGAAGCCATTGGCATGAGCGAACTCGACATTCGCGAGCGTCCGTCGCCCAACCATGACAGCCGCGGCGCCCTCGCCGAGTCCCTTGGCGCCGGTCCGCCGCGCATCGACATGCTGGTGCTGCACTATACCGGGATGCAGAGCGCCGCGGCGGCGCTCGACCGGCTGTGCGACCCGGAGGCCAGGGTCAGCGCGCACTACGTGGTCGAGGAAGACGGCGCGATCTGGCTCCTGGTGCCCGAGGAGCGGCGCGCCTGGCATGCCGGCGTGTCGTGCTGGCTCGGCGAAACCTCGCTGAACACGGTCTCGATCGGGGTCGAGATCGTCAATCCCGGCCACGAATGGGGCTATCGCCCGTTCCCGGAAGCGCAGTTGCAGGCCGTCGAGGCGCTGTGCCGCGACGTCCTCGCCCGTCATCGCATCCCCGCGCATCGCATCGTCGGCCATTCCGACATCGCGCCGACCCGCAAGACCGATCCCGGCGAATTGTTCGACTGGCGCCGCCTGGCGCGCGCCGGCATCGGGTTGTGGCCCCAGCCGGCCGAAGAGCTGCGGCGGCGGCGCGGTCGCGGGGTCGGCATCGTCGAGCGAGCCGCCGCGCTCAGCGATCTGGCGCGCATCGGCTATCAGGTCGAGCCGGGCAACGTGAGCCCCGCGCTCGTCGCGTTTCAGCGCCGCTTTCGGCCCGAACGCTGGGACGGCCGGCTCGACGGCGAAACCGCCGGGCGTCTGAGTGAGGTGCGCCAGGTCGTCGAGGCTGCGCAAGCCGCCGAGGAAACCGCGCGGCGCGACCGGTTCCGGGGATATCGTCGACAGGTCAATTAACTGTTGCCGCCATCTTTGTCGGCATTTGCCGCAAAGATCGTGATCTGCGGTTGCCAGTCCTCG
This sequence comes from Alphaproteobacteria bacterium, assembly GCA_030039815.1. GTDB lineage: Bacteria > Pseudomonadota > Alphaproteobacteria > ATCC43930 > CGMCC-115725 > DATARH01. The sequence goes on along the minus strand of JASHUW010000190.1, from coordinate 1,402 downwards.
GAAAGCTCCGGGGGGCCGACTGACTCTAAGCCGACTGACTCTAAATCGAGCCGGATGAAAGACCTGAGAATCGATTGAAACGTCTGAGTGTCGCGCGCCCAATGAAAGCCTTGGCGAGCCAGTGCGTTAGTTCGAGGGATGAGCGGCGGTTAACTCCAACCGGGCTATCGACCTGCGCGACGGCGATTTTGTCACCTCCCACCCATCGTAGGACGTCTTCGGGAATTTCATGGGCGTAGTCACGCCGGCCGTTCCAAACAGCTATCCGGACGACTTTCCCGGCGGGCGTTGCAAAACGGAAAATCCAAGGGGCATCCTCTTCACGCGCAACGCCCGCAGCCGTGTAAAACTTGGGTGGGGGTGGGCGCTGGAGAATTGCTGCCTTCTGCTCCCGAATTTTGTGGTGCTGCGCTGCGGTCAGGCGGCCGACCTGCTTGCCCTCTGAGTCAAAAAGCTGAACAGCGCTGGAGTAGTATTTTTCTGCCGTGCCAGCATCATAGACATCAGAGTCCGGAAACGCGAACAGTAAAACCCGGCCAGCGAAACTGCGCAAATGGCGCAGCACGATATCCCACGCAATATCCTCATGAACAACTGGCGCGACATGTAAGGGTGCTCCCGGCGCTTCCATCATTAAGCGATCGATCACAGCGACGCCCACTGCACTAAATCCGGCTTCGTTCCCGATGCAAAAGCCAACGTGAAACGTCCGATCTCCAGCCGTAGCCCGGTATGCGTTCAGAATTAGTTGTGTGCCATCGGGTATTGTGTCGTCGCCCGTTAATTCCCGTATACGCGCACCGCTGATCGAGGCCGCCGGCGGGAGAAGATGCAGATCAATTCTGCCTTGATAGCTCTGGGAACGCGGCCAAGCTGACCGTTCCTGTCGTTCCCTTTTCTCTTAGCTTCGCCCATCGTCCAGCTTTCTATCTAGCTAAACGCTGCAATCACTGTTTCGATCGGGAGAAACAGGGTTCGACTGTCCTTCGGATGCTCGATGAACTCCGCGCAGCGCATATAAAAGCGTTTCGCGGCATCGTCCTTGGCATGAACCAGCACGGCCCCGATACCGATACTTTGGGAGGCGACAGCGATGCGATGCAGCGCATCCGCCAGGATGTCGGCTCCGAGCCCCTTGCCCGCATGATCGCGGCTCACGGCCAGTCGCCCGATCACCGAGACCGGGATCGTGTCGGGTGCGTTGCGGCGCAGCCTGCCCGGAGCGGCCCCGCGGTCCACCGCGCCGGCCGAAATACAGAAATAGGCGACCACGCGATTGCCGTCGCACACGACATAGGTGCGTGAAAAGCGACTTTCATTCTTCAGCGCCCGATGTCGCAGCCAGTCATTCAGTACCGGCTCGCCGCAGTCAAACGTTGAAAGGTCATGCTCCGAGGCCAGA
>JASHUW010000189.1 GCA_030039815.1 Alphaproteobacteria bacterium | reverse complement strand
CGGCAAGCTCCGCCTCGATGACGTCGACGCCGATGACTTCCTGCGAATAGAGCGCCGCGAGACGCCGGACGAGGTTCTCCAACTCGCGCACGTTGCCCGGCCAGCGATAGCGGCGCAGCCGCTCCATCGCCGCTTCGTCGAGCACCTTGGCCGGCAACCCCTCCTTTGCCGCCTGGGCCGCGAAATGGCGCACCAGCGCGGGGATGTCGGAGGTGCGCTCACGCAGCGGCGGGATGCGGATCGGCGCGACGTTGAGCCGATAGAACAAATCCTCGCGGAACGCACCCTGGCGGATCAGGTGCGACAGATCGCGATGGGTCGCGGCGATGATCCGGCTGTCGGCGCGAATCGGCGCGCGTCCGCCGACCGAGGTGTATTCGCCCTCTTGCAGCACGCGCAGCAGCCGCGTCTGCGCCTCGAACGGCATGTCACCGATCTCGTCGAGGAAGAGCGTACCGCCCTTCGCCTGCTCGAAGCGGCCGGCGCTGCGCTGCGCCGCGCCGGTGAAGGCACCGCGCTCATGGCCAAAAAGCTCGCTTTCGATCAGCTCGCGCGGGATCGCCGCCATGTTGATGGCGACGAAGGGTCCCGAGCGGCGCTTGCCAAAATCGTGCAGCGCGCGGGCGACCAATTCCTTGCCGGTGCCGCTCTCGCCGGTGATCAGCACCGACAGATCGGTGCCCATCAGCCGGGCGATCGCGCGGTAGATTTCCTGCATCGCCGGCGAACGGCCGATCAGCGGAAGCTGCTCGTCGTCGGTCTCATCGTCCGCGGGCGTATTGACCGGGGCCGAGAGCGCGCGCTCGACGACGCTGATCAGTTCGCGCAGGTCGAAGGGCTTCGGCAGGTATTCGAAGGCGCCGCGCTCGGTCGCCTTGACCGCGGTCAACAGCGTGTTCTGCGCGCTCATCACGATGACGCGCAGATCGGGCCGCAGCTTCTTGATGCGCGGGATGAGATCGAGCCCGTTTTCGTCGGGCATGATGACATCGGTGATGACGAGGTCGCCCTCGCCATCGGCGATCCAGCGCCACAGCGTCGCCGCGTTGCCGGTCATGCGGACATCGTGACCAAGCCGGGCGAGCGCCTGGTTCAGCACCGTGCGAATCGCGCGGTCGTCGTCAGCTACCAGTATCGTTGCGCCGCTCATCGCCAATACTGTCTTGTCGACTATCCCTCGGCACCACCGGCAAAAACACGCGGAACACGGTTCTGCGCGGCTGACTATCGAACTCGATGATTCCGCCGTGATCGCCGATCACCTTGGCGACCAGTGCAAGACCAAGGCCAGTTCCGTTGCGCTTGGTCGTGACGAACGGGTCGAAGAGGTGAGACTTCAGCTCCTCGGGGATGCCGGCGCCGTTGTCGGTGATCGACACCAGGAGCGGCACTTGCAGCGGCTGGCCGCCGCCGGCCGGCGCCAGACGCCGACCGTGGCGGTAGGCGGTCGCGAGGACGATCTCGCCGCCGGTGGCAGGCACGGCTTCGGCGGCATTCTTGATGAGGTTCAGGAAGACCTGCACCAGAAGGTCGCGATTGCCGTGCACCGGCGGCAGAGACGGGTCGTAATCCTCGGCGAAGCGCACATGGCGGGCGAAGCCGGATTGCGCGATGCGGCGGACGCGTTCGAGGACCTCATGAATGTTGACCGCGCCGCGCGACAGCGGCTGATGGTCGGAGAACGCTTCCATGCGGTCGACCAGCGCGACGATGCGGTCGGTCTCGTCGCAAATCAGCTGGGTCAGCTGACGGCCGTCATCGTCCGCGTCCTGCTCCAAAAGCTGCGCCGCGCCGCGAATGCCTGAGAGCGGGTTCTTGACCTCATGCGCCAGCATCGCCGCCATCGCGATCATCGAACGCGCCGCGTCGCGATGCGCGAACTGGCGGTCCATCTGCTCGGCGATCGCCCGCTCGTGCAGCGAGAGCACGAGCAGATCGGCCCCTTCCCCGGCCAGCGCGCCCTGGATCGTCACCGGCCGCGGCGGCAAGCGCGGGCCTTCAAGCAGCACGTCGTATTCGGCGATCGAGCCGCCGTCGCGCCATACCGCCTCGACCAGGGCGAAGAGCGGGCTGCTGGCCACGATAAAGTCGGTGAGCTGCGCGCCGCGCAGTGCCGGCGCGCCGATCCCGAGAAACTGCTCCGCCGCCGGGTTGACAAACCGCACCGCGCCGTGGCGATCGAGCGCGATGATCGGGTCGGGCAGCGCGGCGAGAAGGCTCGCTGGATCGAGACCCGGCTCGCCGCCGGTAAGGGTATCCATGGTCAGGCGGCTTCGCGCTCGATCAACGGCTCGTAAAAGCCGCGAATCAAGCTGCGGACGGCGGAGGGTTCGGCGCACTGATTGACCGCGGCGCGGAATTCGGCCGATCCCGGCAAGCCCTTGGAATACCAGCCGATGTGCTTGCGGGCGATCTGGACGCCGACACCGCTGCCATAATGGTCGAGCATCGCCTCGTAATGCGCGCGCAGCGTCGCGTACTGGCTGGCGAGCGGCGGATCGGCGATCCGCCGCCGGCTCTTCAGCCACTCGATGACCTGGGCGACAAACCACGGCCGGCCATAGGCGCCGCGGCCAATCATCACGCCATCGGCGCCGCTTTCGTCGAGCGCGCGCTCGGCGTCGTCGAGCGTGTTGATATCGCCGTTGGCGATCACCGGGATCGCCACGGCCTCCTTGACCTCGCGGATGAAACGCCAATCGGCGCTGCCGGAGAACATCTGGCAGCGGGTGCGCCCGTGCACCGTCACCATGCGGATGCCACAGGCTTCCGCGATCTTTGCTAGACGCGGCGCGTTGCGGTTTCGGTCGTCCCAGCCGGTGCGCATCTTCAGGGTCACCGGCAGCGCGACAGCCTTGACCGTCGCTTCGAGGATGCGCGCGGCATGCAGCTCGTCGCGCATCAGCGCCGAGCCGGCATGGCCGTTGACCACCTTCTTCACCGGGCAGCCGAAATTGATGTCGATGATCGCCGCGCCGCGATCGGCGTTGAGCTTTGCCGCCTCGGCCATCACCTCGGGCTCGCAACCGGCAAGCTGGACCGCCATCGGCTGCTCTTCCGGGCAAGTCTTCGCCATGGTCAGGGACTGCCGCGTCTCGCGGATCGCGGCCTGGCTCGCGATCATCTCCGAGACGACGAGCGCCGCCCCCCGCTCCTTGACGACGCGGCGAAACGGCAGATCTGTGACGCCCGACATCGGCGCGAGGATGACGGGGTCGTCAAGCATGACCGAACCGATCAAAATGCTCATTGATTGACCAAATATGCAGTGTGCCTACAATTTAGGCAAGATAGTACGGCAATTTTTGTTGCACTGCAACATAAGTGAAACGATCGCCTCGTGTTTAGCGTCCAACATTGGCGGGGCCGCGCCTTCATGGTTAGTTTAGCCGATGGGCTCGATCTATGCTCT
>JASHUW010000015.1 GCA_030039815.1 Alphaproteobacteria bacterium | reverse complement strand
CACAGGAACGCGATCAGGTTGGCGACGTCGCGTGGCACGCCGGCGCGGCGCACCGGGATTTCCCGAGCGCGTTCCTCTTTCCATTCCTCGGGATCGCGCCCGAGGCGGATCGCGGTCGCCCGCGTCATCTCGCTGTCGATAAAGCCGGGGGCCACGGCGTTGGCGGTGATGCCGTAGCGTCCCAGTTCGATCGCCAGGGTCTTGGCCATGCCCTGCAGCCCGGCCTTGGCGGCGGAGTAGTTGGTCTGGCCGCGATTGCCAAGCGCCGACACCGACGACAGATTGACGATGCGTCCCCAATTGCGCTTGACCATCTCGCGCTGCGCCGCCCGCGAGCACAGAAACGCGCCGCGCAGATGCACCCCGGCGACTGCGTCCCAATCGTCTTCGGTCATCTTGTGGATCAGATTGTCGCGGGTGATCCCGGCATTGTTGACGAGGATGTCGAGCGCGCCCAGGCGCAGCACGATCTCCTCGACCATGCGCTCGACCTCGTCGGCGACCGCGACATTGGCCTTCACGGCGATCGCCTTGACCCCGCAGCGCTGCGCGATACGCGCGGCGGTTTCCTCGGCGCCGGCGAGGTCGAGATCGGCGATCGCGACATTGGCCCCATCCTCGGCCAGCCGTTCCGCGGTCGCCGCGCCGATGCCGCGCGCCCCGCCAGTGACCAGCGCCACCCGACCTTCCGAACGTCCCGCCATCGCTTCCCCCTGTTTATTCGTCTGACGGATTTTCTAGCCGGCCTTCCGGCCGTTGTCATCCCGACGATACTAAAGCTCTTGCCTAACTGTTCTGACCATGATACTTAGGCATATGCTTAACCAACAGATCGACCTCGACCTGCTGTTTCACGCCCTCGCCGATCCCGCCCGCCGCGCTATGGTCGAGCGGCTCAGCCGTGGGCCAGCCCCCGTCACCGAGCTCGCCCGCCCGCTGCCGATGTCGTTGCCGGCGGCGATGCAGCATCTCGACGTGCTGGAGACGGCGGGCCTCGTGCGCTCGGAAAAAATCGGGCGGGTGCGCACCTGCGCGATCGAGCCGCGCGCCTTCGGCCAGATCGAGCAATGGCTCGCCGCCCGGCGGAGCGAGTGGGAGAAGCGCCTCGACCGGTTGGACGAATACCTGAGGACGCTGGAAAACGAAAGAGACGGCCATGGCTGAAGCGATTGACCGAGAGGAGACTGGCGGCGCGCCGCCACTCAAACTCTCGCGCATCCTACGCGCTCGGCGCGAGACCGTGTTCCGAGCCTGGAGCTCGGCCGAGCACGTCAAGCGCTGGTTCGCGCCGGAGGGTTGCACCGTGGAAGAAGCCGCGGTGGAAATGCGTGTCGGCGGCAGGTTCGAGCTCAGCATGCGCGGGCCCGGCATGGTGCATTTGCTGCGCGGCACGTTTGTCGAGATCGTGCCCAACACGCGGCTGGTCCTTGACATGCGCGTGGACGACGGCGACGGAACGCCCCTATTCCGCGCCTATACCGAACTCGGTTTCGCCGATGCGCCGGGCGGGACACGGCTGGACGTGACGCAGACCTATACGCTCATCGACCTGTCGAAAGCCTGGATGCTGGCGGGCGCGCCGCAGGGCTGGAACTCGACGCTCGACAACCTCGAACGCGAGGCGGCCGGGATGGAGGGTGCCTAGACCGCCATCCAGCCGCCATCGACATTGTAGGCGGCGCCGGTGACGTAGCTCGCGCGCTCCGAGCACAGCCAGACGACCATCTCGGCGATTTCCTCGGGTTCGCCCATGCGGCCCATCGGCGTTTGCGCCATGATGCGCTCGCCACGGCGGCGTATCGCGTCCTCGGTCATCCGCGTCTTGATAAAGCCGGGGCAGACCGCGTTCACCCGGATGCCGTCCTCGGCGTATTCGAGCGCGGCGGTCTTGGTGAGGCCCAGCACGCCGTGCTTGGCGGCGACATAGGCGGATGAGGTGACGAGGCCGATCAGCCCGGCGATCGACCCGGTATTGACGATCGCCCCGCCCTTTTGACCCGCGGCTCCCTGCGCCAGCATCTGGCGGATCTCCGCCCGCATGCACAGCCACACGCCCTTCAGATTGACCGCGATCATGCGGTCGAACGATTCCTCGCTCCACTCGGCGGTCTTCTTGCCGCTGGCGTCGACCTGGTAGGGGGCGATCCCGGCGTTGTTGAAGGCGCAGTCGAGCCGGCCATAGGCGACGATCGTGTCGTCGAGCATCGTCTTGACATCGCGCTGACGGGTGACGTCGCCGGTCAGCGTGATCGCCTGGCCGCCCGCCCTGTTGACCATCGCCACGGTCTCGGCCGCCGCATCGGCCATAAAATCGGCGACCGCGACCCGGGCGCCCTCGCGTGCCATGGCGAGCGCGGTGGCGCGGCCGATCCCGCCGCCGCCACCGGTCACGAGGGCCGATTTGCCGTCGAGCATGCCGGGCATCTTGTCCTCCCCTCGATCGCGTCGCGACAGCATATACTCCCCGTCTCGACGGAGACAGCGCGAGGGCGCGGCATAAGCATGACGAGCAGATGGGGCGCGATTCTGGCCGTATCGCTGCTGGGGATCGCCGGGGTTCGGCCGGCAGGCGCCGATGTCGCCAGCCTGCGCATCGTCACACCGCCCGATCTGGCGATGCTGCCGCTGGTCGTGGCGGCGCACGGGCATCTTATCGAGCAGCAAGCCGAGGCGCGCGGGCTGCATAACCTCACCGTGCAGTGGTTCACCCCCAACGGCGGCAACCCGATCGAACAGCTGTTGAACGGCCAGGCGGATGTCGTCGCGACGACCGATCTGGTCGGCTTTCTGATGGCCTGGGACGAGCGGACCGGTACACCGCAAGAAATCCGCGGCCTCGCGGCGCTGGCGCAGATGCCCTACCAGCTGCTGAGCCGCAACCCGGCGATCGCGACCATCCGCAACCTCGGCCAGAAGGACCGCATCGCCGTGCCGGCGGTGAAGACCTCGTTGCCGGCGGTGATGCTGGAGATGGCGGCGGCGGACGAATGGGGCGCGGCGCATTACGACCGGCTTGACCCGCTGACCGTCGCGCAGAGCAGCGACGCGGCCGACACGGCGCTGCACTCGGGCAAGGGCGACATCGACACCGACTTCTCGCGCATGCCCTATGCCGACGACGAGCGCGGCGACCCGGCGATTCACCGCGTGATGGATTCGTTCGACATCGCCGGGCCGCACAGCGACGAACTGCTGGTCGCGTCGGCCGGGTGGTGCGCTGCCAATCCCGGCCTTGCGGCGGCGGTGCTGAAGGCGCTGCAACAGGCCGACCAGTTCATCACCGGCAACTCGGGCGAGGCCGCCGAGCTCTACGCGCGTGCGGCCAGGGACCAGACGGTTTCGGTCGAGGACCTGACCGACATCATCGGCGACCCCGATTTCGCCTATAAAGCGGCGCCGGCCGGGCTCGGCCACCTCGCCGGGTTTCTCGCCGCGACCGGGCGGCTCGCGCACGATCCGGGGCGCTGGCAAGACGGTTTCTGCGCCGCCGCCCGCGATCTTTCCGGCAACTGAGGCGCGGCCGGCGGTTTTGCCGTATAAGGCGGCATGGAATTGCGGATCGGCGCGATCGCCTACCTCGCCGAGGACATCAACGGCTACGAGTTTGTCGACCCGAAC
>JASHUW010000188.1 GCA_030039815.1 Alphaproteobacteria bacterium | reverse complement strand
AGCGGAAAGCGGCCGTTTCGATGCGATTGTCGCCGCCGGTTTTATTGTGAACGGCGGCATTTACCGCCACGAGTTCGTGGCGGATACGGTTATCGACTCCCTAATGCGGGTCCAACTTCACACCAATGTTCCGGTGATCTCGGCGGTGCTCACGCCGCAGAATTTTCATGAGCATGAGGATCACCGCCGGTTTTTCTTGGCGCACTTCATCGTGAAGGGGGCGGAAGCGGCGGCTGCGTGCGTCAAAACCATCGAGAATGTCGGACAGGCAAAACTGCTGGGTAAGACCGACCAGCAATGAGCCCGTCGGTCGGCGTCGCGGCCACCGGATTTTGCGAGAAATCCGCGCAAGCCTGCTTCGGATGCCGCCTCTCGGCGAGGCGGCTCCAAGCATTCCGCAACCTCATGGATCGCCAACGCAAATGTCATTTGTGACACTGCGGTGGTGACGCTCCAATCGTCCGTCAGCATTCGATTAGAGCGTTCTCATGCGGTCAGCCACTTGACTTGACTGCGGAATCAGGCTGACCGGGAGCGAGGAATGCGCCGCTGGCGCTCTCCGGGTTGAAGCGGGCGATCAACGAAATCGGCGCTGGTCGGCTGGATAGGGAGGCGCTCAGCGTTGCCCGAACTCGCTCGGCAGCTTCCGCAGACCACGCGGAAGCACTCAAAGCGTGGTTGGAGAGGCGAAGACCGCTGTTCGAAGGGCGCTGAGGCTTTTCGACTCCGCCCCCGGGCACCATTTCTTTTGTCTTATAATTCAATCGATTCAGGCGCGGTCGCGGGCGAAAGCGGCCCCTGTGCCTGCTCTCCGACAGCGCCGGTCATGGTGTAGCCAATGCGAACCTGTTGACCTAGGTCAATGTCCGCGCGGGAGGCTCGTGGTTGGCTGGCGTTCAGTTGATGTGACACCGATGGCCGAGGGGAAACGATGACCGCGATGATCTTCCTGGGTTTGCCGCTGGCTTTCGCGATTGCCGCCGCGGCGATGATCCCTCCGCGACCCATGCCGATACCGGTCCGCGTCGAAACACACCGCCGTCGGCGGTGAGCCGACGGCGTTCCTGACGAGTAATGACGATGGGCGAAACGATGCTCGCGGAGCGAACCGCCGCGGCGGCGCCGCGTGTCCAGACCATCCCGGTACAGGCCTTCCTGGTCGCCGACCGGCTCGATACGCGGCCGCTGGAACGTAAGAGCGCCCTTGCCGCCGCTCCGCTTGCGATCGCCGTCGAGGGCGGCGGCACGGCGGTGGTGTTTCGCTACGGCGCGGTCGTCCTCTTCGAATGCGCGGACGCCGCGGCGAAAAAATTCCTCGCCGCGCTCGATACGCTGTTGATCGACAAGTTTCCGGAGCCGGACCGTGAGGATGTGCAGCTGATCATCCGTCCCGACGGCGATCAGCTGGTGGACGCCGCGGGGCGGATTGTGCTGCGCGATCGCACCATCGAGCGGCTGCAGCTCGTCGCCGACGTGCTGGCGAAAAACCTCGTGCTGTCGCATTACGAGACGCGGCTGGCGGCCATCTTCGACCGGATCGAGCCGCTGGCGGCGACGCTCCGTCGGAAGGGGCGGGCCGGGGTGCCCGGCAAGGTTCTGCTGCAGCATATCGGCACGGTGCTGCTCATGCAGCAACGGATGGTCGGGCGGGTCGAGACCGGCGAAAGCCCCGAACTCGTCTGGGAGCATCCAGAGCTCGACCGGCTCTATATGCGCCTCGCCGAGGAATACGAGTTGCGCGAGCGCGGCCGGGCGATCGATCGCAAGCTCGAAATCGTGTCGCGCACGGTCGAGACGCTGCTCAGCCTGGAGCAGACCCGGAGCAGCCTGCGCGTCGAATGGTACATCGTCGCGTTGATCATCGCCGAGCTCGCGCTCGCCGCCTATTCGCTGCTCCCCGGACATTGAACGATGCCGGGGGAAATTCCAGATGAGAGCCGCATCCCCGCGGCAGCGCAGCCGAGACCGGCAACGCCCTATATCGTGATCGATCTGAATATCGTACGGCAACGCTATGCCGCGCTCCGTAGGCTGCTGCCGGACGCGACGATCTATTACGCGGTCAAGGCCAATCCGGTGGTGCCGGTCGTCGCCGCACTCGCCGCTCTCGGCGCCAATTTCGACATCGCCAGCGAAGGGGAGCTGAGGCGCTGCCGGGAGGCGGGCGTCACCGCCGACCGGCTGTCATTCGGCAATACGATCAAGCGTGACCACGAGATCGCCGACGCCGTCGCGACGGGTGTCGGACTCTTCGCCTTCGACAGCGAGACCGAGCTCGACAAGCTGGCGCGCAACGCACCGGGTAGCCGGGTGTTCTGCCGCCTGCTGATCGAAAATCGCGGCGCCGAATGGCCGTTATCGCGCAAATTCGGGTGCGAGGCCCATATGGCGGCCGATCTGCTGATCGCCGCACGGGATCGCGGGCTTTGCCCCGTCGGCGTGTCGTTCCATGTCGGGTCGCAGCAGACGGATCCCGGAGCGTGGCCGCACGCGATTGGTCACGCCGCCTGGGTGTTTCGCGCTTGTGCCCATCGCGGACTCGGTCTCGAGTTGCTCAATCTCGGTGGCGGTCTGCCGGCGCATTACCGCGCGGCGGTGCCGCCGCTCGAGGCCTATGTCGACGCGATCGAGAGCGGTCTCTCGCGCGAGTTCGGCGCGAGCCGGCCCAGCCTGCTCATCGAGCCCGGCCGCTACCTTGTCGGCGATGCCGGCACGTTGCGGGCGCAAGTGTTGTTGATCGCGAGGAAATCCCCGCACGAGCACGAGCGCTGGGTTTATCTCGACGCCGGCCGCTTCAACGGCCTTCCCGAGACCGAGGCCGAGCGCATCCACTATCCGCTCCGCACTCCGCGCGACGGCAGTCCCTGCGGAACCGTCATTCTCGCCGGACCGACGTGCGACAGCAGCGACATTCTCTACCGGCGGCACCCGTATGAGTTGCCGCTCGAGCTTCAAGTCGGCGACCAGGTCGAGTTTTTGTCGGCCGGCGCCTATACGGCCAGTTACGCGGCGGTGGAATTCAATGGCTTCGCCCCGATCCGCACCTATTGCGTCTAGAACGCGACGCCAAACCCCGCGACGCGTGCTGATCCTGGGCGCGGCGGGGCGCGACTTCCACAATTTCAACACCGTGTACCGCGACGATCCGGCGGTACGCGTGGTCGCGTTCACCGCGACGCAAATTCCCGGCATCGCCGACCGCCGTTATCCAGCCGCGCTCGCGGGCGCGCTCTATCCCGCCGGCATCCCGATACGAGCCGAGAGCGAGCTCGAGCGCCTCTACGCAGACGAGGCGGTCGATGAGGTCGTATTCGCTTACAGCGACGTGCCGCACGAAGAGGTCATGCACATCGCCTCGCGCGCGCTTGCGGCGGGGGCCGACTTCACGCTGCTCGGCCCGGACAGCACGATGCTCAAGAGCAAGCGCCCGGTGATCGCGATCACCGCGTTGCGCACCGGCTGCGGCAAGTCGCAGATCGCGCGCTGGCTGTCGCGCCGTCTCCGCGACCGCGGCAAGCGGGTCGCGGTGTTGCGCCATCCGATGCCCTATGGCGACCTTCTCGCGGAACGGGTGCAGCGCTTCGCGGCACTGGGAGACCTGGACCGTGCCGGCGTCACCGCCGAGGAGCGCGAGGAATACGAGCCGCACATCGCCGCGGGCAATATCGTCTTTGCCGGCGTCGACTACGCGGCGATCCTCGCGGCGGCGGAAAGCGAAGCCGACATCGTCGTCTGGGACGGC
>JASHUW010000014.1 GCA_030039815.1 Alphaproteobacteria bacterium | reverse complement strand
TGCCGCAGGATTTCGCCGGCTCGCCGTCGAGCAGCACCATGCAGGTGCCGCACTGCTCGAGACCGCAGCCGAATTTCGTGCCGACAAGCCCCAGATGATTGCGCAGCACATCGAGCAGCGGCGTGTCGCCGTCCGCCTCGACCGCGATCGCACGCCCGTTCACGTTAAAAGCAAAGGCCGGCATCAGTCGTACACTCGTCGGTAGAGGTCGATGATTTCGTCGCGCGTCGGCACCCGCGGATTGTTTTGCGGCGAGCCGGAGGCCAAGGCCTGCGCCGCCATGACCGGCAGAAGTTCGTCGTAGCGCGCGCGATCGATGCCGTAGGCCTTCGGGCTCGGCACCTGGAGTTCGTCGTTGAGCGCGCGCAATTCGTCGAGGAGGCGCGCGACCGCCGATTGGCTCCCCTCGCCGTCCGGTGCGATGCCCATCGCGCGGGCGCAATCGGCGTAGCGATCGAGCGCCGCCGGCGCCGAAAAGGCGGTGATCTCTGGCAGCAGCATCGCGTTCGACAACCCGTGCGGCACGTGAAAAAAGGCGCCGATCGGCCGGCTCATGCCGTGCACGAGCGCGACGCTGGCATTGGAAAACGCCATGCCGGCGGTCGTCGCGCCGAGCATCATCGCTTCGCGCGCGGCGCGGTTGTCGGGCGCGGCGCAGGCCGAGCGGATATGGCGGGCGATAAGGCCCATCGCATTCTTTGCCAGCCCGTCGGTGTAGGGGTTGGCGCGGCGGCTGACATAGGCCTCGATCGCATGCGTCAGGCTGTCGATGCCGGTGTCGGCGGTGAGGCGCAGCGGCATGGTGAGGGTCAACTCGAAATCGACAATCGCCGCGGTCGGACAGCAGGCGAGCCCGGCGATCAGCATCTTCTCGTCAGTCTCGTTGTCGGTGATGACCGTAAACCGCGTCACCTCTGAGCCGGTGCCGGCAGTGGTCGGCACCGCGATGATCGGCAGCCCGATCTTCGGGATGTCGTTCGGCACCTTGTAGTCGCGCATCTGCCCGCCATTGGCATGCAACACCGACATTCCCTTGGCGGTGTCGATCGGGCTGCCGCCGCCGATCGCGACAAGGCTGTCGTAGGGCACCTCCTCGAGCCGCTCGACCCCAGCCGAAATGACGTCGGTGGTCGGATCGGAGACGGTGTCCTGAAACAGCCCCCAAGCGATGCCGGTGCCGCGCAACAGCGAGGTCGCCTGATCGAGGATGCCGCAGCCAGCGATGAACGGATCGGTCACGATCAGCGGATGCTTGAGGCCGAGCCGCGCCATCAGCGCCGGCAGTTCGCCAAGCGCCCCACCGCCGATCGACAACAACCGCGGTGTCGTGATCAGTGCCGCCATTCCTGCCCTCCCTGCTCTGCCGTTCCCAGCATAGCAAAGCGGCTCAGTCGGCCGCAGCCATCTCCGCTGTCGCGCCGGCATAGATGTCGGGGTCGAAGCGATGCAGGTAGGTGCGGCATGGCGCCAAATCGGTAAAGCCGCAGCGTCGATACAGCGAGGCCGCGTCGCGGGTCACGAGCTGCCAAAGCCGCAACCCCTGCAGCGGCTCGTGCGCGAGCACCGCCTCCATCAGGAATTGGCCAAGCCCGGCGTTGCGGTGTTCTGCGACGACGAAAACATCCGACACATAGGCATAAGTCGCCTCGTCGCTGATGACGCGGGCAAAGCCGATCTGGCGACCGTCAGCGTAGAGGCCAAAGCACAGTGAATGGGCGATCGCCTTGTCGAGCACCTCACGTGGAATACCGCGCGCCCAATGCGAGCAGCGCGACAGGAAATCATGGATCAGCCCGATGTCGAGCCGGCCCTTGGCGGTATCGATTTCGTAGGTGACCCCGCCGACAATGCGGCGGGCAATGACGCTCTGGGCCATCGGCAACTTCCCTGCAACTAGGGCTTCGACAAAGGCGGCGAGCCGGCCAAGGCGCGCCGTTTCGCAGCCCCGCCAGGGGGCTGCTAGCGCATTCGTCGTCGAAGGACTCGCAGGGTGTCTTTCATGGCCGACACAAAATGGGGATCGCGTGGCTGCTGTCAACCCGGCTTCTTCAGCCGGAAGCGCAACACACCCCCCGTCTCTTCGCTGCTCTCGATCAGCTCGCAGCCGGTCGTCCGGCAGAAATGCTGGAAATCCGCGACCGCACCGGGATCGGTGGCGAGAACCTCGAGGATGCCGCCCGCCGGCACGTCGCGTAACGCGCGCCGCGCCTTCAACACAGGCAAGGGGCAAAGCAGTCCAGTGGCGTCAAGGGTCGCGTCCGCCGGCACGGCATCGGTCATCTACACTTCCTCCAGGATCGCTGACTTGATCGCGCGGATGCGTTCCTCGTCACGCTTGTAGAATGTCCATTGCTTGATGCGTTTGGCGCGCACCGCACCGATTTCGACGAGAAGCTTCATATGCTCAGTCACGGTCGGCTGGCTGACCCCGAGCTTCTTGGCAATCAACAGGCCGCAAACGCCGTCATCGACGAGATCGCCGTCGACCTGCTCACGAAAATGCGCGCGCGGGTCCTTGAGCCAGTCGAGGACTTGCAGGCGACGCTCATTGGCAAGGGCG
>JASHUW010000187.1 GCA_030039815.1 Alphaproteobacteria bacterium | reverse complement strand
GTCGCCGTGGTCGTCATGCGCAAAGCGGTCGTCGCGGTGATCCCCGTCATCATGCCGATCGGCGACGTGGTCGTGGCGATCGCCGGGGCGATCGTCGTGCGCGTCGCCGTGATCGTCATGCGCAAAGCGGTCGTCGTGGTGATCCCCGTCGTCATGCCGGTCGGCAACGTGGTCGTGCCGATCGCCAGGGCGATCGTCATGCGCAAAGCGATGGTCGTCGCGGTCTCCCTCGTGGTCGCGACGATCATAGTGGTGATCATGGTCATGGTGATGTCGATCGTATGGAGGCGGCGGCGGTGGAGGTGGCGACACCGGCGGAGGCGGAGGCGGTGGCGGTGGCGATACCGGCGGAGGCGGTGGTGACGAGGTTGGGACGAGATTGGGCGAGCTTAAGTTGGGGGTTGTCACCAATGCGAGGATCGTCGCCAGCAGCTGCTGCGAACTGAGCCGCGGCGCATCGACCACCAATTCGTTGCCAATCGTCAACGTCTGGATATTGAGGGACTGCAACTCATGCGTGAGCTGCTCAATGGTCTGGGTCGTCGCAGCAGATGGATTTGATACGTGGCCGTCGCCTACGAAGATCCTGGTATTGGGCTTGGTCGTGGTCTGCGTCTGGCCGTTGGACGTCACCGTCATCCGTTGACCAAAAATAAAGATAGCTTCGATCCGTCCCGCTTCGACCTTGATCAGTACGATGCCGCCGCGAACCGAAACCGAGCCGGTCGGCGTGTAGAAGGTGACATCCTTCTCCTTGCTGATCTTGCCGCCGACGTATCGGAACACCCCCGTCGTTAGCGTCGCGGTCAGATTGCCGACCTGCTTTTGCGGATTGTAGACAAACTCGTCGATCACGACTTCCGAGTTCCGCGCGACCGTAAGCGTCGATTGATCGGTAAACAGCAATTGCGCTTGGCCGGTATCCTTCGTGCTGATCCGCTCATTGCTGATGACGTCGTGGCCGACGAGTAGCTCGCGCGGCAGCTCGTTGGGCGCTGCTCCGGAGGCATCGGGATTAACTGCAGCCGCGACGCCGACAGTGTCCTGGTCCGCAAAGGCCGGCCAAGTTAAGCCCGCCACCCCGAGGCTGGCGAGCACCACGCGATGCGAGGTACGCGCTACGCGATAACCTACGCCGCGTCGCGAGACGGCCCGGAATGGGGGGTGTCCGGATCGGATCAGTTCTCTCCCGGTGGTCTGTTAACGCTACGATCAGGGGTAGTAACCGAAGCACACCGGATGTCGATTGAAGCATAGATTTTTGATATATGCGAAAAAAAACGTATTTAAGATTTATCTTGATCAAATACGGTTTATCGGACCATCCGGTTCCCTACGGCGCTCCGCATTCGCAACTGATTTCGAACGTCGTCAGTAGGCGAGCACGAGCCCGAGAATAATCTGGGTGTCGCGCTCCCGATTGGCGGGGACATTTGACGTCGTGATCTGACGAACGACGTGGAGGTTGGCGGCAATGTTGTCCGTCAAACCCAGCTTGCTGGTGAGTCCATAACGCCATTCGTTTGTCGCCGGGACCATTGTCGGATCGACCGCCGGGTCGGGGCCGTCATTGCGGCTGTAGATCCGATATAGCAGCGGTGACACGGAGAGCGGCCCGACAGCCAAGTGAGAGGGGAGCTGAAACAGCTGCGAGTAGCTCAGATGAAACACCAGCCCCTTGTTCGAGCCGACCGACGCAAAATCGTCGGTCAGCGCATAGCTCACCTGAAACCCGAGATCGCCGTCTTCCACGACGCGATAGGTCAGCGCCGCGCCGAACGAATGAACGTTGGCATTCATCGCGGCGGCGCCAGGTGAGAGAGCCACGTTGGAGAACCATTCCGACCGAAACTCATAAAATCCTGCGCTGGAGAGGCTTGGATTGATCGAGCGATCGACCGAAAGGCCGGTGCCGACGCTGTGGAGAAATTGACTTTCTCCCAGCAGAACCTCGTCTCCGAGGATATAGGGGCGCGCCGATACGAGACGGGTGTCCCCGGCGGTCACGTCGAAGCGGGGGCCGGAATTGATCTCGAGCGCCGCCAGGTCGAGGGCGCTGTGTCCGATCGATTTCGAATAGTAGGCGAGGGCGTTGCTCTCAAGCTTGACGTCGCCGAAATCGTATGTGTGCTGCACATTGCCGGTCAGGAAGGTGTCCCAGGCCGGTTTGTTGATAAAGATCGTGCTGAGCGTTTGAGGAACCCCGCCGGCGATGATGTCCGAGCCGGCCGGCTCGGCACTGGCATCGGATTGATAGCGTATGCCGAC
This sequence comes from Alphaproteobacteria bacterium, assembly GCA_030039815.1. Classification (GTDB taxonomy): domain Bacteria; phylum Pseudomonadota; class Alphaproteobacteria; order ATCC43930; family CGMCC-115725; genus DATARH01. The sequence continues at coordinate 2,105 of JASHUW010000187.1, read as the reverse complement.
AAGTAGATTGGAAGTGAACTTGGACGCTGAACTCGCATTCTCGATCTCGTCGCGTACCGCCGTTATGCGGGCCCGGGCTTTGTCATCGACATCGGGTTCCTGTTCTGCTTGGTCGAGGTAGGACCGGGCCATGTCGTAGGAATGAAGTCGTGCGTAGAGCTCGGCGAGTTCTACCTTAACCCCCGGGAAGTTACGGTCGAGCAGCAGCAATCGCTCGAGCGACGAGATGGCCGCTTCGATATTCCCGGCTTTTACCGCGGCTTCGGCATAGCGAAAGGTAAGGCCGACATTCTTGGGATCCTTCAACAACTCCTCAAAGAGAGCATCGGCCTCACGGGACTCCGCGGTGTCGGGGATCGGGCCGGCCGCGCTCGGCGACGAATCGGCCGCGGCGCCCGACACAGAGGCGCCAATCGCAAGCGCGACGCCGACCGCCAAGGAAACGCCACGCCCGGCGACTCGCTCACCCTGGCCCAGAGAAGGGCAGCGCATAAATCACGAACCCCATACGATCCCGACGAATCCAACCGTAATTGATTATAAACGAACGCGTCTGGTAAACTGCAGATTATCATGGTCGCGAATCTCATCATGCGCTTGATGCGCCCTGGCGACCGGAAGCGGCACCTCGGACCAGACGGTTCGACATCAGCGGATTTACGGAGCGCGCAGCCGGCCGGCTCGGGTTGACCTGTCGGCGTTCAGGCGCGAGGTACAAGAGCGCCAATGGTGGTATCAGCATCATTTCAGGATCACCAAAATATCGGCGCCGCGCCCGCCGGGAGCGAGGCGCCGATGATCATCATCGATAATTTTCTTCCCGACGAACTCGCCGCCGCACTTCGTGGCGATATCGACGCGCATTTCGCGAATCCCGGCGGGCACCACGCCGATACCCATCAGGTGTGGAATTATTGGTTCGTTCCCGAGCTCTACACGTATTTGCGGACCACGCCCGAAAAAGTGATCGCCCGCGAGCGTTCCGTTGCTTTTCATGACGCACTACGCGAATGGTCGTTCAATCACCTCGGCATGGCCGAGGTAACCTGGCCCTATCTGAGCCTCTATATCGGCGGGTGCCGGCAGGGCTGGCATAACGACTCGCGGAACGGCCGCTTCGGTTTTGTCTATTCGCTGACACGCAACGAGCGCCGCACGACCGGTGGCGAGACGCTCCTTTGGCGCGACGGCAATCCGTTTCGCAGCAATCTCGCCACCGCTACCGCCGGCCGAGGTTTCTACGAGGTGGTCGAGCCCCGTTTCAACCGACTGCTGATCTTCGACGACAGACTGCCCCACGCGGTCGAGCGCGTCGACGGTTCGATGGATCCGATCGAGGGGCGGTTCGTCCTGCACGGCCATCTGAGCGAGGGCCGCGCGGTTGTCGTCGGCGCGCTTCCGGCGACGCAAGTCGCCGAGCCATTGAATGCTGCCCTGTCGCAGTTTGGCAGCGAGATCTCCGCCGCTGCCACTTCTTACCACGGCCCCCTTATCCTCCGTCTGACGATCGCGGCGTCCGGCGCTTTGGCAAGTTGCGAAGTCCTGGTTGACCGAGTCATCCATCCGGATCCGGGACATGTGGGCTGGCACGCCGTTCGCGCCACTCTCTTGGATCGGCTAGGGGCACTCAAATTCCCCCCATCCGCCGGCCACACGATACTGATCCAACCGGTGTTATTCGGCGACAGTGCCCACTCAACGGCCTGACTTTTGTTTCATGGCGAGCGAAACGACTTCAAGTGCAGTCGAGTCCTGTGATCTGCCGGGACAGCGCCAAAGCTAGCGACGCCCTGGAAATAATGCTTCTGCCATTTCGCGGCTTGCGCTTCGGATTCCGCAATCTTTAATTCCTCGTTGAAGGCCTTTCGATTTGCCGCCCAGGCGGTATAGGCCGCATGCACGTCCCGCTCCTCCGCCAGCGGACGGATTTCCGGTTCGACCTGCTCGATTAACCCCCGCCGAATGGGAAAGATCATGCAGAAGGGCTCGTCGCGCTCGAATGCGACCGGCGTGAGCTTGCGGGTGAACTTCCAGTTCATCGTGAAGGTAAACGGCGACCAGTCGGTTTCGACAATGCCGGTGAGCGGCTGAATCGCGTCCTTTGG
>JASHUW010000186.1 GCA_030039815.1 Alphaproteobacteria bacterium | reverse complement strand
TGGCAGCGATCAGTCCCGATGCCGCTCCAGCGGCATCTCCGGCGGCTTTTTGCGCATCGCTGAGAGTCGCTGCGCCAAGATCTCCGGAGGCCGCCTTCTTGCCGACGCTCCACAATTCGCCTAGGAGCCCAACCGGCGGTAATCCCAGTGATAGCGCAACTGCTGAACCAGCGGCGAGTTTAGCTACTCGGAACCAGTTAATTCGCGCCAGAAAATCCTTTGTTTGCTCGAGGCCCTTTTTGCGCGATTCCGCTTCTGCAGCGAGTGTTTTGGCAATCACCTCCATCAGTGCCGCGCGCGCGTCATCGTAGCCCTGGTACAGCCAGGCATTAAACTCGACGAAGATGAAATCCCGATCGCCCGCGCCCGCGCGCTTACCCAGCGAAGCCCGGATCAGCTTGATCATCGAAGATTTGCCGACGCCCCAAGCACCAGACACGCCGATGGAAATCGGCCGCCCTTCGGCTTGGACGATTAGTTCCGCTACGGTGTCGGCGACGCCAGTAAAATTCAGGAAATCGCGTTCGGTTTCATTATCGGGCCACATTGCGGCAGCTTTCCGTCCAAGGGAGGCGGGCACTCACGCTGCCGACTTCTAGCCTCACCGGTTCATTCCTGCGACCTTCATGGATCGCTCTGGGGTAGAATACTCCGAGCGAGGGCTGCCGAGAAGTAGCAAGACGGTTCTGTTGGTACCGAAACAACTTATTGCAAGCACTGGGCTACGGCGGTGACAGTTGGGTCGGAAGATCGGGCTTGGCCCGGAGCGTATCGGCGGAGCCCGAGTCATCAGCTCGGCTACCTTCACGGCGATATTCGAGAGATTGAGAGGGGTAAGCGGTCGCGGCGGAGAGACCGGCTGGGCGAACCTCTCTAACGCGCCGAACGGGACCATAATTTCGGGTGGGCCGATCGACGAAAGTTGGCCGGCCGAATAGGTCAGCTGCAGGTCAAGATAGACGCCGCTCATGCGAAAGCCGCTGTTCTTCCGGCCGCCCGTCGTTACGAAAATCGGAGCGCCGAGGCCGCAGTCGCGTTCGGGGAAGGCCTTGTAGTAATAGCCCCGCAGGTCGCCGCGGAACGATATGAGAGCGTGCGCCACCACATCCGGCAGCACGCCGTACACGCGTGTGCCGAGAATGAGACTGAGCTCCATCAGATGGATGAATGAGTATCCGGCCAGCCGCTGCGGGCCAAGTCCCGGTTCGCCGCGTTTGAAGGGCACGCCCAATTTGCGCAGCGATTTAATATATTCGTTGAATGTCACGCGAGCGACGCCCGCACTGAGGCCAAGTTCGTTCAGAACCCAGAGGGCCTGTCCGTGGCGCAGCGTTAGATCGTCGAGCGCCCGCAGTCCCGGACCAGTAACGCGATATAAATCAGCTGCTCGCGTCGCGTTCGCGGGCATCAGCGTCTCTATCGAACGCGTCTGCGATCTCCTGGTAGAGCGTGGCCTTTTCGCGATCGGTCTCTTCGTCGGCCAGGTCTCGATAAAACTGCGCCCGTGACCGGAGGTAGCCCGGATTAGCTCGCGGCGCGCGGGGCAATGGCAAGACCCTTGCCGTCATCATTGACAAGACGCGTTCCAGGTGACGATGCGTCCGCTGGGCACTCTGTCGCCAATGACGCTCAGCACGGCCGCGACGACTTCGGGCTTGTCGAAGAACTCGATGACCAAGGGCAAATCCACCATGATCCGGAGGACGTCGGCGGCGCGGAACTCGCCGGTGTCGCCATAGCCCGCGATGCCGCGGAAGACCGTTACCCCCTTAACCCGATGCTGGTCGTGAAGGATGTTGAGAATTTCCTGCATCAGGTTCTTGCGCCGGCCCTGATCGGCCTCGCTGAGATAGATGCGCACCATTCTGATCTCGGTCTCCACGGGCGCCTCCCATCAAAGATTGCGGGCGATGTAGGCGCCGCCCACAGCCGCCATCAGTCCGAGAACGACCGAGAGGACGACATAAAGCACGCCTTTGCCCGTTTCCCCTTGCTCGACGATGAGCAGGGTTTCCATTGCGAAGGTCGAGAAGGTAGTGAAACCGCCGATAAAGCCGGTGAGAATGCCGGTACGTACCGCGGCGCTCACCGTCAAACGCTCGAGCGTCTCGATGAAGAGAAAGCCCATCAGAAACGAGCCGAGCACGTTGATCGAGAGCGTCGCGTAGGGAAAGCCGCGGCCATAGATGGCTTGCACCAGGATGGTCATGCCGTAACGCGCCCAACAGCCCAGCGTGCCTCCGATGGCAATAGCCAAAAGCGCCTGCATTCAGATCGGGTCCGGTCATGGTTAGAACAGCGTGATGAAGAGGATGATGAGGAGCAGGAGACCGATCAGCGACAGGTAGAAGTTCAGGTGACCGGATTGGATCAGCCGCAAACGATTGGCGAGCGAGATGACCAGCCGCTCCAGCGGAGCGAAGAGATGGGGCCCGAAGATCGGCGCGACATCGTGGGTGAAGATGAGGCGGCGCACGAAATAGGGATGGCCGTTGAAGTTGCCCGCCTGCTCGCGGGCCGTCGTGATGGTCGGGCGATAGATGAAGCTGTAAAAAGTGCGGAGCGCGTTCGAGAAGGTGAGCGCGGTGGTCGTCGCCCGCTCCGGCGCCTCGTCCTGGCCGCCATACCAGACTGGCACCGGCCGCGTCCGCCGGCGAAGCGAGAGGGCGAGGAGCGCGACCGGCAGCAGCGCCAGTAGCGGCATCGCGATGATGAGCTTGCTCGGCGAGATAAAGGCAAAGGTCCCGTTGAGGCGGATCGGTGCGCCGGTCGCCGGCACCAGAAGCCAGCCGACATGCATCTTCGCGACGGCGTCGCTGGCGAAGAGCTGGCTGACGGCGGGGCCGAGGGAGTCGAGCCAGATTGGCATGCCGACCGCGAGCGCAAGCACGAGCAGCCCTAGCGTTCCGACCGCGGCGGAAGTGCCGCCGGCGACGCGGCGCGCGGTGGGCGCCGCCCGGCCGAGGAGCCCGATGCCGAAGACTTTGACGAAGACGGCAAGCGCGACGGCGACGGTCAGCGCAAGGCCCGCGCCCGCCAGGGCGGCGGTGAGGCGGCTCCCGAGGCTGGCGAGGTGGAAACCCTGGAAGAAGGTCTGAAAGAGGTACCATTCGCTGACGAAGCCGGCCTGCGGCGGCATCGCTGCGAGGCTCATCGCGGCGAAGAGAGCGCCGACGCCGAACACCCAGCTGCTGCGGCCGAGCACGCCGCGCTGGACTAGGCGGTAGTCGCCGGTCGCGCGGTAAATGCCGTCGGCGGCTAAGAACATGGCCCCTTTGGCGAGCGCGTGACCGGCGAGGTGCAGGAGGGCCACGGCCCAGGCCAGGCCGGCGAGATCCGCAAGGCCGTCCTTGCGGAACATCAGTGCCGCTCCCAGGAGGCACACGGCGATCGAGCCGTTTTCGGCGGAAGAGAGGCTGAGGAGCTCGCGCCAGGATTCCTGCTGGAAGGCGTAGAGCGCGGTCAGGATCGCGCTGAAAACGCCGACCGCGACGATGAAGATGCCCGGTGTCGAGACCGGTACAAGAGCGTTGATCGGAAGCCACTCGATCAGGCCGCGCGCCAAGGCGAAGAAGGCCGCGTTGAGGACGATCCCGGAGAGCAACGCGCCGGAGGCGCCGCTGCCCGCGCCGTAGGCGCCGGGAAACCATTCGTAGAATGGGAGCAGGCCGAGCTTGGCCCCGAAACCGATCAGCAGCAGGAGGCCGACAAAGAGCTGTTCGGCATCGGGCATGTCGCGCGCGGCAGCGGCAAAGCCCGCAAATGACGCATCGCCGGCGTGATTGGCGAGGATGATAAAGGCGAGCACGAGGGCGACTGACCCGGCCTCAAGCAGCGCCAGCATGAAGAGCACGGGCCGTCCGGTGTCCCCCGCCAACCCGTCGCCCAAGAGCATGACCGCACCGCCAAGGCTCATGATCTCCCAGGCGATGAGGAAGGTCACGGCGTCTTGCATGCCGAAGACGCCGAGCGCGCCGATGAGGCTGGCCGCCGCACCGAACGTCCAAGCCGACGGGCGCGTGCCCGGCGTTCCCAGCCACGTCGCGAGCACGGCGCCGGGAAGGCCGAAGCCCATCAGCCAAAGCGCCCCTGGCGACAAGACAAAGACCGAACCTTGGCCGCCGATCCCAAGCGGGGTCGCAATGGCCGGAAGGCCGGAAGGCAGCGTCAACACGGCGAGCACTATTAGGGCGATCCCGCCCAGACCGAGCAGCAGGCGTGACAGCGGCGCCGCTTTGCCGGTGAGCGCAATGAGCCCGGCAAGGAGCCAGGCCGCGAGTCCCGCGAGGAGAAGATCAGTCTGCAAGCCGCCCTCCCCGCGCCCGCTGTGGCATCCGGTCGAGGAACATGAGGAAGGCCTCGATCATCGCCGCCGGATTGGGCGGGCAGCCCGGCAGGTACAAGTCGACCGGCAGCACATCCTCGAGGCCGTTGCTGCACGCATAGCCGCCGCCAGCGATCCCGCCTGAGACCGCGCAGGTGCCGACCGCCATCACCCAGCGCGGCAGGGGCATCGCTTCGTAGGCCCGACGCAGCGGCTCGCGCATCGTGTAAGTCACCGGGCCGGTGACGAGGAGGAGATCCGCGAAGCGCGGCGAGTTGGTGAAGAAAATGCCGAGGCGATGGAGGTTGTAGAACGGGTTGTTGAGCGCCTGAAGCTCGGATTCGCACCCGTTGCAGGAGCCGGCGTCGACATGCCGGATGTGGAGGCTGCGGCGGAAGCCGGCGCGGCTTTCCGCGTGGCGCGCCGGCGCTTCCTTGTCGAAAGGATTGCCGTGCAACTGCAGGTCGGCGCGGGAGCGGACCCCGAACGCCCAGTCGGGCGATGGGACGGCGGCGCCGTCCGGACATGCCTCGACGCAGAGCTGGCAGACGACGCAACGTCCGTAATCGACGGCAAGCCGTCCGGGTCCGGTTGCGTCCTTTTCGACCGTGATCGCGGAAGTCGGGCAGGACGCCGCGCACAAGTCGCAGCCCTCGCCGCACTTCTCGGACTCGAACCGGGGCATTCCGAGCAATCCGTCCTGACCGTTCGAGCCTTCCCGCCCGGGCCAAGGTGTCGTGGCCTTACCGTGCTGCAAGCCGAAGAGGGTCCAAAGCGGCATCGCGGCACCTATCGGTCGCAGCCGGCCACGGTCAGGCCGAAGCTGGCTTCGTTGATCGCGTAATCCATCATGTTGGTGTCGTGGACGGTGAACGGGAAAACCCGCCAATTCGAGAAGGATGGCGACTTGATCTTGACGCGTGCAAAGGTGCCGTCCTGCCCCACATGGACAATGTAAAAGAGGGAGCCGCGCGGACCCTCCACCCAGCCGAGCCCTTCGGAATTGGGCGGCGCGGCGCAGTCGATCCGCACCGGCCCTTCAGGCAGCAGCAAGAGAATGCGCTGCATCAGCGCGATGCTCGCGTCGAGCTCGGCAATCCGCACCTGAGCGCGGGCGTGCGCGTCGCCCGCCTCCTTGACCGGCACGACGAGCGGGAGGTCGCCATACCCGGCGTAGGGGTGGTCGCGCCGGAGGTCGCGATCGAAGCCGGACGCGCGCTGGATCGGTCCGGTCGCGCCTTGGTCGAATGCTACCTCGGAGGTCAGGATTCCGGTCGTAATCAAGCGGTCGAGATGGCTGTTCGTGCGATCCAGCATCTCGGTATAGACGGCGATCTCGCGCCGCAGCTGCTCCAGTTCGTCACCGAGCCAGGGCGTAGGGTCGAGATCGCGGCGGAGGCCGCCCGGCGTCAGCAGCGAACGGAGGAAACGGCTTCCGGTCAGGCGCGCGTTGATCTGCTTGGCGCGCTCTTCGAGCAGCTTCCCCTGAGCGTTGCCGACCTTGAGCGTCGTCGTGTCGGACAAATGTCCGAGATAGTGAAGATGGTTATAGAGGCGTTCGAGTTCGGCCAGCAGCGACCGTAGCATGAGCGCGCGTGGCGGCACGGTGCACCTGGCGGCATCTTCCACCGCCTGGCAGAAAGCGAGCGCATGGCAGAAACTGCCGACGCCGGAGACCCGCTCGGCCAGAACCACGCCCTTTGACAAAGCCGCGCCCTCGAAGCGCTTCTCCATGCCCCGATGCTTGAAGAAGAGCTCCGGATGCAGGTGAAGAATGTGTTCGCCGACGTAGAAGAAGACGAGTTCCACGGACTCGACGACGTCCGACCGGATCGGACCGAACGGCAATCGCTGCACATCGGGATTGTCGACTTCGAGCACGCCCGCGGCGACCGCTTCGAGCCCCAATTCGGTGTCTGCCGGATAGGCCGGATCGAAGGGTGGAACGACGGCTTTGGTTCCTGGGTGCAAGACCAAGGGATCGGGCTGGGGGTGGTCGGTAAATTCCTGCCCGAAGAGATCCCGGGCCTCGCGTTCGTACCAGCTCAGCAGCGGGCTCACGGTTGCAACACTCGGCACCGGGCCGCGCGGCGTGCACCGGATCACGAGGAACGGCTCGCCCGGCGGACGGCTTGCCAGGTAGCGCAGCTCGAAGACGCCTGGGCTCGGGTACCAGCCATAGGCCATCTGC
>JASHUW010000185.1 GCA_030039815.1 Alphaproteobacteria bacterium | reverse complement strand
GCCGAATTGGGCGTTGCGGCGCACTGGATCTACAAGGAGCGGCCCGGCCGGATCGACGGAAGGCAATACCGCTGGCTGCGCGAACTGCTCGAGATCCTTGAGCACGCGCCGAACCCGGAGGAATTCCTCGAGCACACCCGGCTCGAAATGTTCCAGGACCAAGTCTTCGCCTTCACCCCGAAGGGCGACCTGATCGCCTTGCCGCGCGGCGCGACGCCGGTCGATTTCGCCTATGCGGTGCACTCGCAGGTCGGCGATACCTGCGTTGGCGCCAAGATCAATGGGCGGCTGCTGCCGCTGCGCACCGTGCTGGTCAATGGCGACCAGGTCGAGATCGTCACCTCGAAGGCGCAGACGCCGTCGCCGACCTGGGAGCGCTTTGTCGTCACCGGCAAGGCGCGCGCGCGTATCCGCCGCTACATCCGTACGCAACAGCGCGCGCAGTACCTCGATCTCGGCAAGGCCATTGTGCAGAAGGCGTTCCGTCAGGAAGGCCAGGACTTCTCCGAGAAACCGCTGCAACCGGTGCTAAAGCAGTTCAACTGCGCTGCCACGGAGGATCTCTACGTCGCGGTAGGCGAGGGCATCCTGACCGGTCGCGAGGTGGTTAGCGCCGCCTTCCCGCATGCGCCGGAGGAGGACGGCAAGGACAAGGTCGTGCCGCTGTCGCGCGCGCGGCGGCGCAGCGCGGGTAAGGACACTGCGGTATCGATCCGCGGCCTCATTCCGGGGATGGCGCTGCACTTCGCCGGCTGCTGCCACCCGTTGCCGGGCGACCGCATCGTCGGCATCGTTACCACCGGCAAGGGCGTCACGATCCATACGATCGATTGCGACACGCTCGAAACCTTCAACGACGAGCCGGAACGCTGGATCGATGTCGCCTGGTCGAGCGACGAGGCGGACAATGTCCATGTCGGGCGGATCAATGTGACGATCGCCAACGAACCGGGCAATCTTGGCAGTTTGACCACGACGATCGGCAAGCAGGGCGGCAACATCAGCAATCTGAAGATCACCAACCGCTCGCAGGACTTCTTCGAGATCATGGTCGATATCCAGGTTGCCGACGTGAAGCAGTTGTCGACCATCATCGCCGCTTTGCGTGCGACGCCGGTCATCAACTCGGTCGAGCGCGCGCGCGGTTGACGTGCTGATCCTCGGCCTCGGCAGCGATCTGATCGACATTCGTCGCATCGAGAAGACGATCGCACGGTTCGGCGACCGTTTTCTCCACCGCGTCTTCACCGAGACCGAGCGCGAGCGCTGCGACCGGCGCCCGTTGATCCGCGCGGCGAGCTATGCGCGGCGCTACGCCGCCAAGGAGGCCGCGGCCAAGGCGCTCGGCACGGGATTTCGCCGCGGCGTGTTCTGGCGTGATCTCGGCGTCGTCAATCTGCCGGGCGGTCAACCCACGATGCGGCTGACCGGGGGTGCGCTGCAGCGGCTGGAGTCCATCACTCCGCCCGGCATGACGGCGCGGCTCAGCCTCACCATCACCGACGAGCCGCCACTGGCGCAGGCGGTGGTCATCATCACTGCCGAGCCCTCGGCTGCGGAACCGGCGCGAGAGCCCGACATTGTCTAAGTTTTCGCCTCCACCCAGCGCCATCGGGTCGCGCTTGACTTGCTGTCTAGAGCGCGGCCTTATCCCCACCGTCTTTCGCCGCCCGGACAGGTCATGAAAACAATCGCCAAGAAGAAATCTTCCGGCAGCCTTTTCGAGACCGGCAAGACGATCGTTTATGCAATTCTGATTGCACTTGTCGTCCGTACCGTGGCGTTCGAGCCGTTCAATATTCCATCCGGCTCGATGATTCCGACATTGCTGGTAGGCGATTACCTTTTCGTTTCAAAATTTTCTTACGGCTACAGCCGTTATTCGCTGCCTTTTGGCTTGCCACTGTTTTCCGGGCGCATCGGCGAGTTCCACAAGCCTGAGCGCGGCGATGTCGTCGTCTTCTGGAACCCGCTCGCCCAACCCGCGCCCGCCGATTTCATCAAGCGCATTGTCGGCCTGCCAGGCGACAAGGTGCAGATGATCCACGGTCAGCTCTTCATCAACGGGCAGATGGTGCCGCGCCGCCAGATCGAGGATTACATCTATCAGGAAGGCGGTCAGGTCGTGCCGATGAAAGAGTACATCGAGAGCCTGCCGCGCGGGCAGGACGAGCCGCCGCTGGAGCATCCGATCATCAAGACGGGAGACAATGGGCCGCTTGACGACACCCCGGTCTACGAGGTGCCGCCTGACCACTACTTCATGATGGGCGACAATCGCGACAATTCCGAGGACAGTCGGGTCATGTCGGTGGTCGGCTTCGTCCCGTCCGAGAATATTGTGGGAAAGGCGCAGTTCCTGTTCTTCTCGACCAACGGTTCTGCGGCGTGGTGGCAGGTTTGGGAATGGCCCTTCGCCATCCGCTACTGGCGGCTTTTCAACGGTGTCCACTAACTGCGAAAGATTGCCGGAAGCGGCGCCGGTTTTCGCGGGCGACGATCTCGCGCAGAGCATCGGTCACGTCTTCGTCCGGCCGGCGCTTCTCACCGAGGCGCTGACCCATCCCAGCGCGGTTGCACTCCATGGTCCCGTGGCGCGTGGTCGGGGTCGCCGGCGCTCCGCGCAACGGCATTACGAGCGGCTCGAATTTCTTGGCGACCGGGTGCTGGGCTTGGTGATCGCCGATCTGCTGTGGCACCGCTTCGCGACCGAGCCCGAGGGGCCTATGACCCGGCGAATGGCCGACCTGGTGCGGCGTGAGACCGTGGCGCGTGTCGCGCTCGATATCGGGCTCGATCGCCATCTGCTGCTGTCGCCGATCGAAGCCGCCGCCGGTGCGGCGAAAAACCCGAGCATCCTTGCCGATGTCTGCGAGGCGGTGATCGCCGCGATCTATCTCGATGGCGGCTTGCCGGCGGCGACCGAATTCGTGCGCCGCTGGTGGGAGCCTTTGATCGACGACAATGCCGCGCCGCCGCGCGATCCGAAGACGCGGCTGCAGGAATGGGCGCAAGCGCGCGGTCTCGGCCTCCCGGCTTATCGCCTCGTCGCCACCGAAGGCCCCGACCATGCGCCGCGCTTCACGGTCGCGGCGCGTGTTGCCCAGTCGGACGAGACGAGCGCCACCGCCTCATCGAAACGCGCCGCCGAGGCCGAGGCCGCTGCGGCACTGCTCGCGCTGTTGACTCGCGATGGCTGAAGCGGTCGCGAAGCGCGCCGCGACCCGCTGCGGCTATGTCGCGCTGATCGGTGCGCCGAACGCCGGTAAATCGACGCTGCTCAACCGGCTCGTCGGGCAGAAGCTGGCGATCGTCTCACCGAAGGTGCAGACGACGCGCAGCCGGCTGCTCGGCATCGCCAGCGAAGATGACGCGCAACTCATCTTTGTCGATACGCCGGGAATTTTCGCGCCGCGTCGCCGGCTTGACCGCGCCATGGTCGCGGCGGCCTGGGCCGGCGCGACCGACGCCGATATCAGCGTCCTGCTGGTCGATGCCGCGCGTGGCATCGATGACGATACGTGCCGTATCGCCGCGCGGCTGAAGGCGGATCGCCGGCCGGCGATCCTTGCGCTCAACAAGATCGACCTGGTACGCCGCGAAGTCCTGCTCGGCCTTGCCGATCAATTGTCCAAGCAAGGAAAATTCGAGCAGGTTTTCATGATCTCCAGCCTCACTGGCGACGGGGTCGACGACCTGTTCAAGCATCTGGCACGGGTGGTGCCGGAGGGGCCGTTCCTGTTTCCGCCGGATCAGCTCTCCGATGCGCCCGAACGCTGGCTTGCCGCCGAGGTCACCCGCGAGCAGGTGTTCCTCCAGCTCCACGACGAGCTGCCGTATTCGGCGACGGTCGAGACGGAGAGCTGGGAGGAGCGGCCCGACGGCAGCGTGCGCGTCGAGCAGGTAATCTATGTCCGGCGGCCGGGGCAGCGAGCGATCGTGCTGGGCGAGGGCGGCAAGCGCATCAAGACGATCGGCGCCCGCGCCCGCGCCGAGCTTTCCGCGATGCTCGACCGCAAGGTGCATCTCTTCCTCTTCGTCAAGGTGCGCGAGAACTGGCTCGACGATCCCGAGCGCTACCGGGCGATGGGGGTCGATTTCAATGTGTGAGCTCGGGCGGTCGGCAAGACAACCCCTCTCCGCCCATTGGGGGGAGAGGGTGCCCGAGGCGAAGCCGAGGGCGGGTGAGGTGGGAACGTGCTGGCGTTTCTGGAATCCCCCACCTCACCCCGACCCTGTCCACCCCCGGGGGTGGATAGAGAGAAGTTGCTGATGGATTGGCGCGACACCGGCTTCGTGCTGACTGCGCGGCGGCACAGCGAAAGCGGGCTCATCGCCGAGCTGTTGACCGAAGCGCATGGCCGCCACGCCGGCCTTGTGCGCGGCGGGCAGTCACCCAAGCGGCGGGCACTGCTGCAGCCGGGCAACCTCGTCGCCGTCACTTGGCGCGGTCGCCTGCCGGAGCATCTCGGCGCCTTCGAGATCGAACTGCTGCGGCCGCACGCCGCGGGGCTGATCGACGACCCCGACCGGCTCGCGGCGCTGTCCGCCGCGGCGGCGCTGATTGCGCTGGCGCTGCCCGAGCGCGATCCGCACGCGGACGTCTTCGCCGATCTGGGCCGGCTCATCGCCGCGCTCGAT
>JASHUW010000184.1 GCA_030039815.1 Alphaproteobacteria bacterium | reverse complement strand
CGTCTCGCCGCAAAAAATTTGCCGTCACAACGAACCACAAGGCGTGAAGGGCGCTCGGCAAGTGGTTCAGCTTTTCAGCAAGCGCGACACTATCTTGGGCGCTCTGCAATGCCCGATCGGGATAACCCAGCGCCCAGAGCGCCATGGCATGTTGCGACTTGCCGCAGACACCTGGGTCGTGTCCGCCATACAGCAGCGCGTGGTGGCGGTGTTTTTCCATATCGTAAAGCGCCAACCCCTGGTTCACATGGTCGAGGGTTCGGGTAAACTCGCCATTCCAGATCCAGGTCGCCCATGACGAATGGTGCGCCTGCAGGGTGAGTTCGGGGTCGCCGATCCGCTCTGCGATGACGACAAGGTCAGCGAGGTGCCGCTGACGAAGCTCGGGAACAGTCGCGTCAGTGAGCCATTGACCCCAACTCGCGGCGAAACGCCCGCGGTCGTCAGCGAGCCGATCCGCCAACTCGCCGGCGCGCTGATACGCAGCCCTCGCTTCCCCGGAGCTGAAGCCCCGATTGTTCAACAGGGCGGGGCCGAGGGCCAACTGCGTCTCAAGCTCCCGCCGATCGCGTGTGGGTGTCTCTTCAAGCCCGCAGAGCGCAGTGATCGCGCGCTGCAAATGAGCCGCCGCCTCGACATTTGCCGAGCGCGTGGCGGCGCCGCGGCCAGCTTCCAGCCAGGCGGCCGCGGCGCCATCGAGATCTCCCGCCTCAGAAAGATGGTGTGCCAGAATCTCGGGTGCGCGCGCGACATGATCGGGGTCGTGGGCGAGCAGCACTCTGGCGATGCGGGCATGCAGCGCTTGGCGCGGCCCGCGCAGCAGCGTGCCGTAAGCGGTGTCCTGCACCAAAGCGTGCTTGAACTGGTATTCGGCCGCGGGCGGGGTGCCGCGCTGGAAGACAAGCCCGGCGGCGACGAGCTGGTCCAGTGCCACGCGCGTTTCCCCTTCGCCGCGCGCCGCCGACGCGGTCACCAGCTCATAGGCGAAATCGCGGCCAATGGCGGCTCCGGTCTGCGCGATCTCGCGCGCTGCGGGTCCGAGGCGGTCGAGCCGCGCCATCAGTGAGGCCTGCAGCGTCGCGGGGACGGCGGCGCGCGCACCGGGGATCGCCGCGATCGCGCCGCGCGCCGCGGTGCTCGTCGCCGCCTCGGCGGTTTCGAGGATCGCCTTTGTCACCTCTTCGAGAAAAAGCGGCACGCCGTCGGTGCGCTCGATGATCTCGTTGACGACATCGTCGGCAAGGCCGGTGAGGTTGCCGGCAAGCCGTTGCACCAGCGCCGCGCCATCGCGCCGCCCGAGCCGCGACAGCGCCAGCACACTCACGTGCGCTTGCCCGATCCAGCTTGGCTGGAACTCCGGGCGATATGTCGCGAGCACCAGTATCGGCAAATGCTCGGCGCGGCTGATGACCCGGTCGAGGAGTTCGAGCGTCGTCGGGTCGATCCAATGAACGTCCTCGAACACCATCAGCAGCGGCTGACGCCGCCCAAGCGCCTCCATCTCGCGCAGCAGCGCCGCGAAGGTGCGGTCCTTCTTTTGCTGCGGGTTCAGCGCAGCGACCGCATCACCGACGGTCGGCAGGCCCAGCAGGTCGACGAACACCGGCAAATCGTCGGGGCTGATCAGTTCGCGCATCTTCTCGGCCTTGCGCGCTGGCGTATCCTCGCGCGCGAGGCCGGCGGCGTGCTCGAGCTGGGCGATGATCGGATAAAGCGCGCTGTCCTGGTGATGCGGCGAGCAGAAATACCGCAACCGCAGATACGGCTCATCGCCGAGCCGTTCGGCGAGCGCCTCTGTCAGGCGCGACTTGCCAATGCCCGGTTCGGCCGAGATCAGCACGACCCGCCCTTCGCCGCCACGCGCCTGGCCCCAGCGGCGCAGCAGTAGGTCGAGCTCCTCATCGCGACCGATGAGTGGCGTCTCGCGCGAGCGCAGCGCCTCGAAGCGGCTGGCAACGCCACTCTCGCCCAACACCTGCCAGGCAAGGGTTGCCCCGGCAAAGCCCTTCAACTCTTGCGGGCCGAGATCGTGCAAGCTGAAAAGGTTACCAATCTGGCGCCGTGTCGCCTGGGCAATCACGATCTCGTTAGGGCCGGCGAGCCCCTGTAAGCGTGACGCGAGGTTCGGCGTCTCGCCAATGACCGATTGCTCTTGAGCTGCGCCGGCACCGATCAAATCGCCGACGACAACGAGCCCCGTCGC
This sequence comes from Alphaproteobacteria bacterium, assembly GCA_030039815.1. Lineage (GTDB taxonomy): Bacteria > Pseudomonadota > Alphaproteobacteria > ATCC43930 > CGMCC-115725 > DATARH01. The sequence goes on along the minus strand of JASHUW010000184.1, from coordinate 1,828 downwards.
GATCCCGAGCCGCACTTCGAGCCGTTGTCGGACATCAAGCCGGCCCACCGCCTCTACAATTGCGAGTCCCGCGCGCACCGCCTGCTCGGCATCCTCCTCATGCGCCTGCGGATAACCAAAATAGGCAAGGATGCCGTCGCCCATATACTTCGCGACAAACCCGCCGAACCGGGTCAGCTCCTCCGCGACGCAGCGGTGGTAGACCCCGATGAGTTCACGCAAATCCTCAGGATCGAGCCGGGTGGCGATCTCGGTTGAACCGACTAGGTCGCAGAACAAGATGGTGAGCAACCGGCGCTCTGCCGCTGGCTCTTCCTGTGGCGTGGATGCGACGAACGGAGTGGAAACGGGTTCAGCAGGCGTTTTCGGCTGCTCGCGTAGAGCGGCTATAGCGCCAAGAAGCTTGCGTCGATGGCCGATGGAGGCGACACCCAGCCCCGTTAGGTCCTCAGTCGTCAGCTCCGGAAGAATATCTGCATCGATATCGTTGTCGCGGAATGCCGCCGCGTATTGCTCAAGCCCCAGACCGCGCAGCCAATCGGTAATATCCATCGGCATGTGGCGATCCATAGCCCAGCAGCGGCCGCGATTTCGACAAACGCGGCAAGTCAAGACAACCTAACCGATCTTTCAACCCCGGCATATCTGTTGAGGATGTCCGCTGCCGGCGCGTCTCGCTCGTCGTCTCGCGTCCTGACGAAGGTCTGTTAGGTGAACCGGTAACGGTCGCCAAGCTTCGGCCTCGAGGGCGCGCGATCGTGCCCCTGAGCGGTCCGTAGGTCGCTGCGGCACGAAATCTTTCGCCGTCGAACAAAAAGAGGGTTCCCCGCTCCGCGCCGCAGAAGCGATGCGCCTTTTCCAGGATCACCTCGAACACCGGTGCCAGATCACCGGGCGATGCGTTGATCACGCAGAGCACCTCGGCGGTCGCGGTTTGCTGCTCCAGCGCTTCGCGCGTTTCAGTGATGAGCCTCGCGTTTTCCATCGCGATCACCGCCTGCGCGGCGAAATTCTGCAGCAGCGCGACCTGCCGGTCATCGACGTCGCGCACCTCGCCCCAATAGACGATAAAAAAGCCCAACAGCTGCCGTCCTTGCACAGCGGCACGGACAACAGGCTGCGGCCGCCGCCGAGTTCGACCAGGGCGCGGGCATACCGGTTCCCCGCTGCATAGTACTCGTTGACCCCTTCGGCATAGATGAATGGCTCACCGGCAAGAAAACGCTGCGTTAACGGATCGTCAGCCGCAGAATGCGTCTCGCTTGTCAGAAACGCGGCGTAGGCTGCCGGTACGCCGCGGCGGGCGACGGGGCGCAGGTGCTGGCCGTCATGGGTCCAGAGGATGCCGAAAGTCGCCGCGCACAACTGCATGACCTTGCGCAACATGGCGTCGAACACCGGCGTGAGATCGCCTGCCGAGGAGCTGATGAGCTGCAGGACCTCGGCAGTGGCACCCTCTCGGGCTTCCGCTTCCGCCAGCTTCCGCCGGAGATCGGCAATGGTCCTCTGCGCGTCTGTCAAGGTGCTGTCGGGTGTCGTGTCCATTAGACAGGGTCTCTGCGCGCCGCGCCGCCGTCGATCATACGTTCATCGGACGGTCTCTCAACAAAACTCTGCCCCAGCGATCACCAGTCCGATCTCTTGGTCGAGATGGTCTATCAGCGAGCGGAGTTCGGAGCAAATGTCGGCTGCCTTGGGCTTCAGGCAAGTTCCATTGCCGGTTCAGATGCGATCACCTCGATCTGGCCCGTGGTCTCCTTGCCCCAAATGACCGGAACTAGCGCGCCGAACATCGCGAAAAACATCATCGTCCCGAAAAAGAGCGCAG
>JASHUW010000013.1 GCA_030039815.1 Alphaproteobacteria bacterium | reverse complement strand
GGACACGATCGCACCAACCATGATCAATAATGTACCCCCTAGCAAGCCTCGTATTGCCATCTGATCCTACCTGTCGTTGAGCCGCCGAGCGTTGCTGTGAGAGGTTCTCATTAACCGACACACGTCGGCTTCCAGCGGTCTTGTGGCGATGATTGCGCCTTTGAGCGCCTTGAGCAACGGCAATTCGCGCTCGGCTTCAGCTCACCCTCAATAGGGACGCGCGCCATGAGTCCGTGCGGGGGGTGACGATGTTGTATGGTGGGTGCCGGTAAACGAGGAAAATGCCGATGACCTATGCTGCCCCGCTTGCCGATATGTGCCTAGTGCTCGACACGCTGGGCGATCTGCCGCCCGAAGCGGCGGAGGTGAAGGATGCGGTCCTGGAGGAGGCGGCTAAATTCGCCGAGAACGAGCTGGCGCCATTGAACCGCGTGGGCGACCAAGTCGGCAGCGTCCTCGAAAACGGCGTGGTGCGCACCCCGCCCGGGTTTCGCGAGGCTTATCGCACCTATGTCGAGGGCGGCTGGAACGGCCTCGCCTCGCCGGCTGAGGCCGGCGGCCAGGGTCTGCCGCAGGCGCTCGCGGTGCCCCTGACCGAGATGTGGAATTCGGCCTGCATGGGCTGGGCGCTGTGCCCGCTGTTGAACCACGGCGCGGTCGAAATGCTGAGCGCGCACGGCTCGCCGGAGCACAAGTCGCGCTATCTCGGCAAGCTCGTGTCGGGCGAGTGGACCGGCACGATGAACCTGACCGAGGCGCAGGCCGGCTCCGACCTCGGCGCGCTGCGGACCCGCGCGGTGCCGGCGAGCGACGCGCGCTGGGGCGAGCACTACCGGATCACCGGGCAGAAGATCTTCATCACCTACGGCGACCACGACTTCACCGACAACACGATCCACATGGTCCTGGCGCGGCTGCCCGACGCACCCCCAGGCAGCCGGGGCATCAGCCTCTTCCTGGTGCCGAAATTCCTGCTTGACGAGAACGGCCGGCCGGGTGAGCGCAACGACATCCGCACCCTGCGCCTCGAGGAGAAGCTCGGCATCCATGCCTCGCCGACCTGCGTCCTCAGCTTTGGCGAGGACGGCGGCGCGATCGGTTGGCGCATCGGCGAACCGAATCGCGGCCTCGAAGCGATGTTCACGATGATGAACAGCGAGCGCCTCCTGGTCGGCGTGCAGGGTGTGGCGATCGCCGAGCGCGCCTACCAGGCCGCGCTCGCCTATGCGCGTACCCGCGTGCAGGGCCAGCCGATCGGCATGCCGCGTAACGGTGCCACGCCGCCGATCATCCATCACCCGGACGTGCGCCGCATGCTGCTGTCGATGCGGGCGCAGACCGAGGCGGCGCGGGCGCTCGCTTATTTCGGCGCGGCCGCGATCGACGCCGCGCATCACGACCCGAAACGGCAGCACCGCGCCGATCTGCTGATCCCGGTGGTCAAGGCATGGTGCAGCGACAAGGGGATCGAGATCGCCTCGACCGGCGTCCAGGTGCATGGCGGCATGGGCTATATCGAGGAGACCGGCGCGGCGCAGTTCTATCGCGACGCGCGCATCGCCGCGATCTACGAGGGCACCAATGGCATCCAGGCCGGCGACCTGGTCGGCCGCAAACTGGGGCGCGACAACGGCGCGGCGGCGCGCGAACTGTTTGCCGAGATCGACGCGAGCCTCGACGACCTCTCCGGCGTCTTTGCTCCGCTGCGCCAGCCGCTCGTCGACGGCCTCGCGGCCCTTGAAACGGCGACCAGCTACCTGGTCGAGGCGGAGCTGGCGATCGCCGCTGCCGGCTCGGTGCCATACCTCAATTTGTTCGGCACGGTACTGGGCGGCTGGCTGATGGCGCGGCTCGCCCTTGCCGCGCAGAAGAAGGGCCACCCGCTCGCCGCTGCCAAGCTGGCGACGGCGCGGTTCTTCGCCGATCATGTCCTTGCGACAGCGCCAAGTTTTCTGCCCGCGATCACGGGCGGCGCGACCGTCATCGGGTTCGACCCCGAACTGCTGTAAATGGTTCAAGTAACCGCTCGACCGGCACAGCGGGTCGACAATATCCGGCTCGGCATCCTCTACATGGTCGCGTCGGTGTTTCTGTTCTCGATCCAGAACGCGATCGGCAAGTGGCTGGCGCAAAGCTACCCGATCCCGATGCTGGTGTTCTTCCGCAGCTTTGTCGCGCTGCTGCCGTCCTTCATCCTGGTCTACCGCGCCGGCGGGCTCTCGGTGATGCGCACCAACCGGATGGCCGGGCAGTTCGGCCGCGCGGTGATCTGGGGCGGGTCGAACGTCGCCTCGTTCTTCGGCTATCACCTGCTGCCGCTCGCCGACGCGATCGCGCTGACGTTTGCGGCGCCCTTGTTCCTGACCGCGCTCAGCTACCCGATCATCAAGGAGCGCGTCAGCCGCGAGCGCTGGATCGCGGTCAGCGTCGGGTTTGTCGGCGTCTTGGTGATGGCGCGACCGAGCGGCGCGGAAAACGCGCTTGGGGTCGCCGGCGCGGTCGGCTGCGCGGTGTGCAACGCGGTCGGCACGCTGACCGTGCGCGACCTCTGCCGCACCGAGCATTCCGCCTCGATCGTCACCTGGACGGCGATCTTCATGACCTTGATGGCGCTTCCCGCCCTGCCGTTCTTTTGGGAGACGCCGACCCTTCCCGATCTCGCGCTGTTCTGCTCGATCGGGCTTATCGGCGGCGTGTCGCAATACATGGCGACCTTGGCGCTCTCCTACGCGCCGGCGGCGGCGGTGTCGCCGTTCAACTACACGGGTCTTGTCTGGGGTTCGATCATCGGCCTTGCCGTCTGGGGCGAGGTGCCCAGCCCGCCGATCGTCATCGGCGCCGCGATCGTGACCCTGACCGGGCTTTATCTGCTGCGCGCCGAAACCCGCCAGCGCCGGCAGCCGGTGCAGCGCGCAGCCGAATGAAAATTCGAAGCTTGTGCTGCACGGAGGACGACACCACGTCTTTCGCCCGCAGC
>JASHUW010000183.1 GCA_030039815.1 Alphaproteobacteria bacterium | reverse complement strand
TGACCAGCGCCGCTTCCCACGCGCCGTGTCCGGTCGCCGCGTAGCCCAGGATCGGCTGCTTGGTCTTGAAGACGCGTTGCAGGCCGGCAAAGCACTCCTCGGAGATTTCCTTGAACGCGGCGCCGGTGAAGTCGATCGTGCCGCGGTCCATTGCCCGCAGGATGCGGTCCGGGATGTTGGTCGGTCCCGGGTTCATGAAGAAATGCCAACCGTTCGTGCGTGCCATCGCCTCGTCCTTTGCTCCTCCGGCAGGGGGCCGGCGGGTATGTTCCCGTTTTCGCTGAGGGGTGCGCAGGATAGTCGCGCCCACCCGTTACGCAATCGCCAATCAGGCAGCTCAGCTTCCGCGGATTGTCGCGCCCGATGAGCGTCATTGCATAAAAAATAGGCAGGGCCGGTGCCCTGCCTATGGCGTTTCCGATTTCTCCGGTCGCGGTCCACCGCCGTCAACCGGTCGTCAGAACCCTCCCTGAACTCGGGCCGGGCTATTGCCCGCGCTGAATGCTCTTGCCGCTATCTTACGCAGCTTGCCGCAGCCGGTCACGCGCTTTCTTTCAGAACATCGCGTATTTGACGATGAAAATTGCCGCCAAGACGAGAACCGACGGGTTTGCCTCGCGCCAGCGCCCGGCGAGCAGCTTTACGGCAGCGTAGGTGATGAACCCAAAGGCGATGCCATTGGCGATCGAGAAGGTCAGCGGCATGACAAGGGCGGTTACCACGGCCGGCGCATATTCGGTGACGTCGCTCCAGCCGAGCTCCGAAAAGCCGCGCGCCATGAGACAAGCGACGAAGAGCAAAGCCGGCGCGGTCGCATAGACCGGCACCGACTCGGCGAGCGGCGCGAAGAACAGGGTCAAGAGAAACAGCACCGCCACCACGACGCCGGTGAGCCCGGTGCGACCGCCGGCCCTGACCCCGGCCGCGCTCTCGATATAGCTGGTCACGGTCGAGGTGCCGAGCAGCGAGCCGACGATCGAAGCGGTGGAATCGACGAGCAGCACCCGTCGCAAGCGCGGGATGCGGCCTTCGGCGTCAAGCAGCCCGGCGCGATGGGCCACGCCGACCAGCGTACCGGTGTTGTCGAACAGGTCGACGAAGAGAAAGACGAAAATGATCGTTGCCACACCGATATCGAGCGCACCTTTCAGGTCAAGCGCGAGGAAGGTCGGGGCGAGGCTCGGCGGCAGGCTGGCGATCCCGCCGAAGGGCGAGACGTGCAGCGCAATGCCGACAAAGGCGGTGCCGATCACGGCGATGATGATCGCTCCCGGCGCCCGCAAGCGATCGAGCGCAACCATCGCGATAAAGCCCGCCGCGGCGAGCAGCGTCGCCGGCGCCTTGACGTTGCCGAGCGTCACCAGCGTCGCCGGGTCGGCGACGACGAGACCTGACTCCTTCAACGCGATGATGCCGAGAAAAAGGCCGATCCCGGCCGAGATCGCGATCTTCTGCGACATCGGAATGGCGTCGATGATCCAACGGCGCACCGGTGTCACGCTGAGGATCACAAAGAGGCAGCCGGAGAAAAAGACCGCGCCGAGCGCCACCCGCCACGAGTAGTGAAGGCCCTGAACCACGCCGAAGGCGAAATAGGCGTTGAGCCCCATACCCGGCGCGAGCGCCAGCGGGTAATTGGCATAGAACGCCATCAACAGCGTGCCAAAGGCCGAGCCAAGGCAGGTCGCCACGAACACCGCGCCCTTGTCCATCCCGGCCGCGCCGAGGATCTGCGGGTTCACCAGCGCGATGTAGGCCATGGTCAGAAAGGTCGTCGCGCCGGCGACGATCTCGGTGCGAACGGTCGTGCCGTTCTCGTCAAGGCGGAAGAGGCTGTTGAGCATGGCGCTACCCGCTTCTATTGGGTCCGCGCAGTTTGCCTTGAGGTTGAACGGAAGCGAAAACGAATCTGCCCGGCCCGCGCGAGGCTCGATGGTCATTTCGCTGCGTAGGCGGCACAAGCTGCTACAACATTCGACGAGCTGAAGAACGGGGGGTAGCCTTGACTGCTTATCGGGCGATCGGCCTCCTCGGCGCGGGGCTGTATATCGTTGCGTACTTCGCGAACCAGCATGGTTGGCTCAAGTCGGAGGATTGGCGCTTTCCGGCCGCCAACCTCGCCGGCGCGCTTCTGATCCTGGTGTCGCTCCTCGCGGAGTGGAACCTGCCGTCGGTGGTGATCGAGGCGTTCTGGGCGGCGATCAGCGTTTACGGCCTCACCAAGCGCGCCTAATGTGCGCGCCCGCCAACAAGAGAACCTGTTAGAGACCCCAAATGCGTCTGTCGCAATACTTCCTGCCGCTGCTGCGCGAGAACCCGGCCGAGGCGCAGATCGTCTCGCACCGGCTGATGCTGCGCGCCGGCATGATCCGCCAGTCGAGCGCTGGTATCTACTCCTGGCTGCCGTTGGGGCTGCGTGTCTTGAAGCGGGTGGAGCAGATCGTCCGCGAAGAGCAGGACCGCTCGGGCGCGCAAGAGATCTTGATGCCGACCATCCAGCCCGCCGAATTGTGGCGCGAGAGCGGGCGGTATGACGATTACGGCAAGGAGATGCTACGCATCCGCGACCGTCACGACCGCGAGATGCTGTATGGCCCCACCAACGAGGAGCAGGTCACCGAGATTGTCCGCGCGGCGATCCAGAGCTATCGCGACCTGCCGAAAAACCTCTACCACATCCAGTGGAAATTCCGCGACGAGGTGCGGCCGAGGTTCGGCGTGATGCGCGGCCGCGAGTTTCTGATGAAGGACGCCTACAGCTTCGATCTCGACATGGCTGGGGCTAAGCATTCCTACAACAAGATGTTCGTCGCCTATCTGCGCACTTTCGCCCGCATGGGGCTGAAGGCGATCCCGATGCGCGCCGAAACCGGGCCGATCGGCGGCGAATTGAGCCACGAATTCATCGTTCTGGCCGAGACCGGCGAGAGCGGCGTTTTTTGCGACAAGGCCTGGCTGGCGCGCGATATCCTCGGACAGGACGTCGAATACGATAGCGACCTCGAACCGATGTACGCCGAGTGGACCCGGCACTACGCCGCCACGGAGGATGTACACGACCCGGCGAAATGCCCGGTTGCCGAAGCCGATCTGGTCAACGCGCGGGGCATCGAGGTCGGCCAGGTGTTCAATTTCGGCACTAAATATTCGAAGCCGATGGGCGCCGTCGTGAGCCTTGCCGACGGCGGCAACGTGCCGCTCGAAATGGGCTCGTACGGCATCGGCGTGTCGCGGCTGGTCGGGGCGCTGATCGAGGCCAATCACGACGACAACGGCATCATCTGGCCGGCGAGCGTCGCGCCGTTCCATGTCGGGCTGATCAATATCCGCGCCGCCGACGCCAAATGCGTCGCCGCGGCCGATGAGCTCTACGGCAAGCTGCGCGCGGGTGGGGTGATGGTGCTCTATGACGACCGCGACGAATCGCCGGGTGCGAAATTCGCCACGATGGATTTGATCGGCCTGCCGTGGCAGCTGATCGTCGGCCCGCGCGGCGTAGCTGCAGGCACGCTCGAAGTGAAGAACCGCCGCACCGGCGAGCGCCAGGATCTGCCGGTCGAGGCGGCGCTCAACCGCATCGCCGCGCCGTAAATGATCTTCGGCAGCTTTGAGCGCATGGTCGCGTTCCGCTATTTGCGGGCGCGGCGGCAGGAGGGGTTTGTCTCAGTCATCGCGATCTTTTCGCTTCTGGGCATCGCGCTGGGGGTCGCGACGCTCATCATCGTGATGTCGGTGATGAACGGCTTCCGCGCCGACCTTGTCGGCCGCATCCTCGGTTTCAATGGACATTTGGCGATCTATTCCGCGACCGGGCGGCTGACCGATTACGACGCCGTTGCCGCCAAGGTGCGCGCGGTGCCGGGAGTGGTCAGCGCGACGCCGCTCGTCGAGGGCCAGGTCATGGCGACCAGCCCTTACGCCGCGTCGGGCGCACTGGTACGCGGCATCAGCCCCGAGAATCTGCGCCAGCTCAAGCTGATCTCCGACCATATCGCGGCCGGCTCGCTCGATGAATTCGGCGACGACAACATCGCGGTTGGTGATCGGCTGGCGAGCCGGCTGGGTCTTAAGGTCGGGGACAAGATCACGCTCATCTCGCCTGAGGGCACCGATACCGCGTTCGGCACGATGCCGCGGCTCAAGACCTATACGATCGCCGCGCTATTCGATGTCGGCTTTTACGAGTACGACAATTCCTACATCTACGTGCCGCTGTCGGCGGCGCAGATCTTCTTCAAAATGCCGGGCGAGGTGACCGACCTCGAAGTCTTCGTCACCAACGCCGACGAGGCGGCGCACGAAGCGCGGCTGATCTCGCAGGCGCTGGGCGGTCAGGTGCGGGTGCTCGACTGGCTGCAGACCAACAGCAGCCTCGTCAACGTCGTGACCATCGAGCGCAACGTGATGTTCCTGATCCTGACGCTGATCATCGTCGTCGCGGCGTTCAACATCGTCTCCGGCATGATCATGATGGTGAAGGACAAGGGTCGCGACATCGCGATCTTGCGCACGATGGGCGCCTCGCGCGGGATGATCCTGCGCATCTTCATGCTGTCGGGCGCGAGCATCGGCATTCTCGGCACGCTGCTCGGTTACGTGCTGGGGCTGGTGATCACGGTGAACCTGGAGGCGATCCGCGAATTCCTGCAGCGCGTGCTGCATGTCGAGCTGTTCAATGCCGAATTCTATTTCTTCACCCGCATCCCCGCGCATATCGACCATGGCGAGGTGACCGCGGTCGTGGTCATGGCGCTGGCGCTGTCGTTTCTCGCGACGCTCTACCCGTCGTGGCGGGCGGCGCGGCTCGATCCGGTCGAGGGGCTGCGCTACGAATGAGCGGGCGGGGGTCGGACCCGGCGGCGCTGGAACTCGCTGGGGTTAAGCGCATCTACCGTCAGGGTGGCGTCGAGCTCGCGGTTCTGAACGGCATCGACTTGTCGTTGCGATCGGGCGAGCTGGTGGCGTTGGTCGGACCGTCGGGCGCCGGCAAATCGACGCTCTTGCATCTCGCCGGGCTGTTGGAGCGGCCGGATGCCGGCGAGGTGCGGATCGCCGGCGCGGAATGCGGCGGCCTGTCCGACGAGCGGCGCACGCAACTGCGGCGCACAACGCTTGGCTTCGTCTATCAGTTCCACCATCTGCTGGCGGAGTTTTCAGCGCTCGAAAACGTGATGATCCCGCAAATGATCGCTGGCGTCACACGGGGCGCGGCGCGCGACAAGGCGGCGGCGCTGCTGCGCCGGGTTGGGCTCGGCGAGCGGCTCAGTCATCGGCCGGCGCGGCTTTCCGGCGGCGAGCAGCAGCGCGTCGCGATCGTCCGGGCGCTCGCGAACGACCCCCAGGTGTTGCTCGCCGACGAGCCGACCGGCAATCTCGATCACGCGACGGCGGAAAGTGTCATGGCGACAATGATCGAGGTGACCCGCGCGACCGGCCTCGCGGCGCTGATCGCCACCCATAATCTTGATCTGGCGTACCGCCTCGACCGCGTCGTCGCGCTGGACGACGGCCGGCTGAAAGCGGTTGGTTGAACGTTCCTACAA
>JASHUW010000182.1 GCA_030039815.1 Alphaproteobacteria bacterium | reverse complement strand
AACAGCGCCTATGACGCCAAACAGGGCATGGTGATGATCGGCGCCAGCAACATCCGCCAGCAGGCGCGGTTCTGGCGCGCGGTCGGCCGCGAAGACATGATCAAGACCGATAACGAGGCGCGCGTCGATGACCGCGAGCGCGAAGCCAAGGTCATCGCCGACATCATCAAGACCAGGGCCGCCGACGAGTGGGAGGTCTATTTCCAGGCGCGCCACGTCCCCGCGGCGCGGGTGCGAACAATGGCCGAGGCGGCCGCCGACCCGCATTTTGCGAGCCGGCGCGTGTGGCACAAACTCGAGTCCGTGCCAGGGATAGACGGGCCAGTCAGCGTGCCGCTCGCGGCGTTCAAGTTTGCCCATGGTGGGCCGTCGATCGAACAGCCGCCGCACGAGATGGGCGCGGATACCGACGCGGTGCTCGTCGAACTCGGCTACGACAAGGCAGCGATTGCCGGATTGCGCGGGAAGAAGATCGTCTAGTAGACCCGGCAATATGCGGCAGGAACTTCCCAACCGCTTCGCTTCCCGGCGAAAGCCGGGATCCACCGATCGGCCGTTCCAACGGTGGAAAAGTGGGCCTCGGCTTCCGCCGGGGAGCGGAGTCTGGGTGATGGCGCGGTAAGCTTGTCGGCCCGCTCCTTCCTCTTTCTGCAAGGCCCGCAATCCTTCTTCCTCGAGCGCGTCGCGCGGGCGCTTCTCGCCCGTGGGCATGCTGTCCACCGAATCAACCTCAATCTCGGCGACCGGCTGTTCTGGCGCCTCCCGGCGACGGATTTTCGCGGAACGCCGGAGGAGTGGCCCGAATTTATTACCATGACGATTGAAGAGAAGCGGGTTACAGACCTGATTCTCCTTGGCGATCGACGCTATTACCACCTTGCCGCGGCCGAAGCGGCACGGGCCCGTGGCGCGACGGTCTGGGCCACCGATCTCGGTTACCTGCGGCCAGGCTGGCTGACCCTGGAACAGGACGGGCTGACCGGCGCCTCGCATTTCCCGCGCGACCCGGCGGCGATCCGCGTCCTCGCGGAAAGCTTCCCCGAACCTGATTTCACCCCAGTGGCCGACCCGCCGTTCCACCAGCTGGCCCTTCGCGACATCGCCTACAATACCGCCGCGGTTCTGGGCCGGCCGTTCTATCCGCATTACCGGCGGCACGGCGTCCATCACCCCTTCGCCGAATACGCTGCCTGGGTCAAAAACGCGCCGCGCCGTCTCATGGCGCGCCGTAAGACCGTGGCGGCCAAGATGCGCCTCGCCGTCCAGCCGCGCGGCTATTTTCTCTTCCCGCTGCAGCTCGCCACCGATTTCCAGCTGCGCGCCCACTCGCCCTTCGCCGATGCACGCGACGCGGTGCGGCTCGTGCTGCGATCGTTCGCGGCGAGGGGCGGCGGGCGCCGCCTCGCTGTCGTCGCGCACCCGCTCGACGAAGGGCTCATCCCCTGGCGGCGACTCACCGCCGGCCACCGGGATGTCGTCTTCCTCGAAGGCGGCGTCACCGCAGCGCTGCTCGCCGGCGCCGCCGGGGTCGTCACGGTCAACAGCACCATCGGGATGACGGCGCTGCGCCTGGGTATCCCGGTCAAGACGCTGGGGACGGCGATCTACGACATCGCCGGCCTCACCTATCCCGGCGACCTCGCCGATTTCTGGCGCGATCCGCGCCCGCCCGATCCGGAATTCGCCGCCGCCTTCCTGCGTGCCCTCATCGGCGCGACGCAGATCAAGGGCGGCTACCACACGCGCGCCGCGCAGGATCGCGCGCTGCCGGCATTTGTCGCGCGGCTCGAGAGCGGCCCCTTGCCGCTCCCCTTGTCGGCCGCTGGCGGATCGATGCTATCGTGCGCCGGATCGCGCAAATTCGGCTGAAGGACGATGGCCTGGGATCCCACGCAATACCTCAAATTCGCCGGACCGCGGCTGCGCCCGGCGCTCGACCTCTTGGCGCATATCGAGAACGAGGCGCCGCGGCTCGTCTACGACCTCGGCGCCGGCGCCGGCAACGTCACCAAGTTCATCGCCGGGCGCTGGCCCGAGGCGAAGATCGTCGGGGTCGACAGCTCGGCCGAGATGCTGGCCAAGGCCAAGGCCGAAATGCCCGGTCTCGACTGGCAGCAGGCCGATCTCGCGACCTGGCTGCCGCCGCAGGCGCCCGACGTGATCTATTCCAACGCCGCGCTGCATTGGATCGAGGGCCACGCGCCGGTTTTTGTCGCGCTGTTCAACAGCCTCGCGCCGGGCGGCACGTTCGCGGTGCAGATCCCGCGCAATTTTGGCGCGCCGTCACACACCTCGATGGGCGAAGCGGCGCGCATGGGGCCGTGGCGGCCGATCCTCGAGCCGCTGCTGCGCCCGGCGCCGGTCGAAGAGCCCGCCTTTTATTACAACCTGCTGGCGCCGCTCGCCGGCAAGCTCGACATGTGGGAGACCGAGTACCTGCAGGTGCTCGACGGCGAGCACGCGGTCAAGGAATACACCAAATCGACCTGGCTCTCGCCGCTCCTCGCCGCGCTCGACGAGCCGATGCGCAGCCAGTTCGAGGACACCTACACAAGGCTCGTCGACGCACATTACCCGCGGCGGCCGGACGGCAAGACGCTCTTTCCGTTCCGCCGCATGTTCATCATCGCGACCAAGGGCTGAACAAAAGTCCCCTCCGCCCCCGGGGGGCGGAGGGGGACCTCAAAAGGAGGCAAACATGGAAGCCAAGGGTTTCGTCATACCGCCCGGAGGCGGCCAGGTGCTCGACATGGCGCCGGGCCGCTTCTCGGCGTTGAAGCTGCTGCGCGGCGACACCGCCGACAGCGT